>QNDV01000211.1 GCA_003646045.1 bacterium | reverse complement strand
GTGTCCTCGATGCGCAGCACGAAGGTGCCGCCCTGGCTGCGGGCGTACAACCAGTTGAAGAGGGCCGTGCGGGCGCCGCCCACGTGCAGGAAACCGGTGGGGCTGGGAGCGAAACGGACGCGCGGCGTGTTGGCCTGGCTCATGTCGGAAGGACCTCTCGTTTTCCGGATTTCAGGGCGCGATATGGGGACGGCGGGTCTGGACGGCCTCGCCGATGGGCTCACCAAGTTGGACCGGATCCAGGGACTGCGCAAGCTCGGCCAGGTTCTTGCCCCAGACGGCGGTGGCAACGGCATCGGGGTCGGCACCACTCTGGACGTCGTGCAGGAACTCACGCAGGGTTGCCAACCCACCCCGGTTCTCCACCAGTTCCCAGGCCATGATAAAGGCGCTGTAACTGGCGCGTCTGTACATCTCGCGATCCCGGCCCGGATCCGGATCGATGCCGGCTCCCAGGATGTGCTCCACCAGCGCCGGCGTCAGCAGGACCGGACCGTTCGGCCGGAACTGCGCCATGTAGTTCACCAGATGGACACCGTCCTCGGCCAGATACTCCGCCAGACCATGGGTCAGCCAGAGGGGCAGCCCACAACCGGGGCCGGCGGTCAGGAACCACTGGGCCACGAGCTGATAGACCGCGTGACCGTCCAGGGATCGCGCCTGCAGCACGCTGATGGGTTGCAGCACCACCCGCTGGTCCTGCCACTGGTAGAAACGCCAGGTACCCTGACCGGTCAGTGAGCGGTACTGGTCTACGTTATCGGTGTTGAGCAGGACCAGCGTGTCGGGCTGGTCCAGGCCCAACCACTCGGTCAGATCACGCCGGGCCATATCGACCAGCGCCAGGAAGGGCAACATGTCGCAGGGCCCATAGCCGGGATTGTGCTCCAGGACCACACCGCCGAGCAACTTGCGTCCGGGCTCCTGTGTCAGACCCGGAAAGTCCCTGCCCCGTAGCGTACGCCCGTCGCAATAGGTACCTGGACCGTAGGATACGCCATCGGCATCAACCAGCGGCTTCCAGGCCGGCCAGCGCCAGATGTGCATGTGATCGGGAAAGCCGCCCAATTGCAGCTGGTCGTCGGTACAACGCGGAAAGGGTCCCTCCGGTGTCAGGGGTGGATGGCTGGCCGGATGGTGCTGGGCCAACGCGGAACCACACAGCAGCAGGGCAATCAACAGCACGGGAACCGTACGCTGCATCACTACAGATCCTTGGCCAGCCGGTACCACTTCTGGGCCTCCTTCTTGTTGCCCAGCTTGTCGTACACCAGGCCGATGTTGTTCAGCAGTGCCGGCGTTTCCTTGTCGTCGGCCGCCTGGTCGTAGGATTCGAGGGCTTCCTCGTAAAGGCCCAGATAGTAGTAGGCCAGGCCCTGGCTGTAGAAGACGCGATAGCTGCCGGGCTCGAGCTCGGCCATGGCGTCGAAGGAAGCCACCGCATCCTCATAACGCTCGACCTCCATCAGGCTCAGCGACAGGTTGTAGCGGGCCGGCACCATGGTCGGATCCAGTTCGAGAGCCTGTTCGTAGGCCGTGATGGCCACCTCGGTCTGGTCGCTACGCTGGGCACAAATGCCCTTGTTGTAGGCCACCTTGGCGTCGGGCGCCAACTCGAAGGCCTTGCCGTAGGGTCGCACGGCCGCGCCGTACTGCTTGGTCACCCGCAGACAGTTGCCCAGGGCCAGCCAGCCCTGGGGCCACTCGGGCCGCTGGGCCACTACCTTGCGCAGGGACGGAATGGCCGCGTAGTAGTTCTTCTCGCGCATCTGGCTGACAGCGTAGTTGTAGGCTACTTCGGGCTTGGTGTCGGCGTTGGTCACGCCGGCCTTCAGGAATTCGGTCGCTTCCGAATCACGCCCCATCTTCATCAGGAGGTTGCCGATGGCCAGCCGCAGATCCGGAAATTCCGGATCCAACGCGAAGGCCCGCTGGTAGGCGTCGAGAGCGTCCTCAGGACGATCGCCGTGTTCATAGACCTGGCCACTGGCGATCCAGGTACCCACCTCTTCGGGGTGCTGATCGCGAGCCAGGCGCGCGGCCACACCCGCCTCCATTGCCTTGCCGTCCTTCAGATAGACACCCACCAGGCGCGGCAGCAGATCATCCCGTTCGGGCGCCAATTCGTGGGCCTCTTCGTAGCGTGCGGCAGCCTCTGCCAGCATACCCGACTCCTCGAGTACCTTGCCGTCCTCCACCATCAGGGAGATGCGGTTGTTGACGATGGCCTGCGCTTCCAACACACCTTCCATGTTCATATCCGGCGCCTGGTCGATGTAGGTCTGGGCCCGGGGCGCGTACTTCTCCAGGAGCGTGCGCACCGCCTTGTCGTTGCCGGTGTCGTTTTCAAGCTTGTTCAAACCCAGCACCAAACGCAGGGCTTCGGGTCCCACATCCGGCTCCATGGCGCGCAAACCCTCACCGTAGGTGACGCGTGCCTCGTCGACCCAACCGGCTTCAAGCTGGGCCACGGCGATGAGACGCCAAAAATCCCGGCTACCCAGGGCATCGAAGCGCTGATAGGCCTGGAACTCGGCGATGGCCAGCTCGAAGTCGCCCAGGTGCTGGAAAGCCAGACCGAGGTTGCGATGGTAGTCCGCCTCCCGGGGGTTGGCCTGGACGGCATGGATGAAGGCCGTCCGTGCCTCGTTGAACTGTTTTTCCTGGGCGTATATCACACCCAGGTCATTCCAGGAGCGATGATCCGCCGGGTTTGCCGCCAGCTTCTCCTCGAGCTCGAGGATGCGTTCCGCGGTGGTCATATGGGGCTCCGTATTGCCCTGTATGGTTACGCGGCCATCGGCCGGGTTCGGGGCGGAATCCGCCGTGGATTCCCGGTCCTGGGCGCCGACGGCACTTGCCAGCAGCATCAGTGCCAGCAGGGTCATGGGGATCGATCTGGATGTCATTCGAATTCCTTCCTGAATCCCCGGCAAACAGCAGAGGGGAGCGCGGGTTCCGGGTCATTCCGTCGCAGGGGCGTGATGATAGAGACACGACACCCCGGTGTCCAGCACGAGCGACTCTTGACGGATGCCGCCCAGGCTGTTGCTTTATGCTCATGATTCACTTCCACATCCTGGGTGCCGGCGGCGCCACCCCCGTACCCGGTTACTCTCCGGCGGCCTACCTGGTGCGGCTGGATGACGAGCCGATCCTCATGGACCCCGGTCCCGGCGCTCTGGTGCGCCTGGTGGCGGCGGGCCTGGCCCCCCGGGGGGTGGATGACGTGGGCCTGGTTCTCTTGACCCACCTGCATCCGGACCATTGCCTGGATCTGGTAGCCCTGCTGTTCGCCGCCCACTCGCCCCTGCCCGCACGCACCGATCCCCTGCGGATCTGGGGCCCGCCCGGCCTGAAAGCGTTCCTCGAGCAACTGCGCGGTATCTGGGGCCGGTCCCTGGATCCCCGTTCAAGACAGGTGGAAGTTCGCGAACTGGCGGCTGGCGAGACGGTGTCCCTTGCCGGTGGCAGTGCGATCGAGCCCTTTGCGGTGGACCACCCCCAGGACCGCTTGGCCACCGTCTGCCACGGCTACCGCTTCGTGGACACCGAGGGACAAGTCGCAGTTTTTTCCGGGGACACCGGTCCCTGTCCGGCGTTGACGGCAGCGGCGCGGGATGCAGACCTGTTGGTAGTGGAATGTTCGACCACCGACGATTTGGCCACCGCCGGACACATGAGCCCCGCGAGAGTGGGCGAGCTGTGCGCCGCCGCCCGCCCCCGGCGCGTCGTTCTGACCCATATGTACCCGCCTGCGGCCGAGTCGGATCTCGTCGCACTGGTCGGCGCCCATACAGATGTGCCCGTGCTGCAGGCCCGTGACGGCACTGTGGTGACGGTGCCAACCACCGAAGGGGATAGCCCGTGATGACCCGCTCCGTAATTTCCAATCGCGTGCTGGTACCGCTGATGGTTCTGCTGCTTACAGCCGGCTTTGCCGGGGCCCAGGATGATCTGCCCATCTTCTCGGCCGACCATGACTTCGAGATCGTCCTGATCCACGACCTCGGTTCCCGCGCCAGCGTCTGGGACGAGACGACGCCGTTCCTGATGGGCACGTTCGACGTCCACACCTTCGAACTGACCGGCCACGGCACCACGCAGCCCGTCCGCAGTACGAGCATCGACCTGGAGGCCCGCCGCCTGGACGCGTTCCTCGATGAGCAGGACATCGAGTACCCAACCCTGGTGGGACACGGGCTCGGCGGCATGATCGCCCTGCGTTACACCCTCGATCATCCGGCCCGCATCCACCGCCTCGTCCTGGTTGATTCGGCGCCGCGCCAGCTCGCCACCGACGAACAGAAGCAGGAAACCCTCAAACAGCTCGCCACCAACTACGGCCCCACCGTGGCCGAGCGATTCCTGAACATGAGCCCGAATCCCGACATCACCGACATGCTGGTGGATACGGCCCTGCGCACCGACAGCGCCAGCTACATCAACCTGCTCAAGAGCACTTTCGACTACGACGTCACCGACGAACTGCCGGGAATGAGCGTACCCCTGTTCATCGTGGGCAGCGAAATGATGTTCCCTTCGGGTGAAAACAGTCAGGCCATCCTGCACGGCGTCGGCTTCGGCAAGGCCCGCTCCCTCAGCTTCAAACACATCGCCATGTCGGGCCATTTCATCATGATCGAGCGGCCCGTCTATCTGGCCAGCGTGCTGCTGGCGTTCGGGGTGACCGAGGATCACAACTTCGACCCGAGCCAGGTGCCACCCGAGGATGGGCACGACCATTGAGGTCGAGGATTGAGCAATTTGCGGGTCGTGTTTTGGGAATTTCTGTACCCATTAGCCCGGATTATTCATGAACCGCCGTGGCGAGGGGGTGTAGGATGAGATCTGACAGTGCCCTCCCAAGGTTTCGCGACCGCGGCGTACCAGTACGGTACGTTGAGGGAGCAAAACCGAGCTACTGCGAAGCGCTGGGAGCGCAGCGAGCAGAACGTGCTGTCAGATCTCATCCTGCGCCTCCGCAGTAGGTTGTTCATGAATAATCCGGGTTAGGGGCATTTGTGGAGTGCAAGCACCGGGCCAGTTATCAACACAACTTGTTGTTTTATAATTAGTTAAGACGTTTTTATCCTTGCGCTTTTCGCCATTTATACGTATATTCACGGTACCTCCCAAAACTCTATAATCGGAGGGCAATCATGCCTGCAGTTCCCTATTCCGCGCACCAGTCCGCCTCTGAAGTCCACGCCTCTCTTCGCTCGTCACTGGCCGCCTTGGATGAGGCACGGCAGTGTGCCGTGCTGT
>QNDV01000210.1 GCA_003646045.1 bacterium | reverse complement strand
GGTGACGTGCCCGAGGGACTGCGTAACAAACGCGTCCTCGCCCTGGACATGGGGGCGCTCATCGCCGGCACCAAGTACCGCGGCGAATTCGAGGACCGACTCAAGAAGGTGATCCAGGAGGTGACCGACCAGGACGGCGAGGTCATCCTTTTCATCGACGAAATGCACACCCTCGTGGGCGCCGGCGCCACCGGTGGGGCCATGGACGCGTCCAACATCCTCAAGCCGGCCTTGGCGCGGGGAGATCTGCATTGCATCGGCGCCACCACCATCGACGAGTTCAGACAGCACATCGAGAAGGACCCTGCCCTGGAGCGGCGCTTCCAGCCCGTGCTGGTGGAAGAGCCTACCTGGGACCAGGCCGTAGCCATCCTGCGCGGGCTGAAGGAGCGCTACGAGGTGCACCACGGCATTCGCATCACCGATGGCGCCATCGTGGCCGCGGTGAAGCTGTCCCAGCGCTACATCGCCGACCGCATGCTGCCGGACAAGGCCATCGACCTCATGGACGAGGCGGCCAGTCGTCTGCGCATGGAGATCGACAGCGTGCCCGCCGAAGTGGACGACCTGCAGCGGCAACTCAACCAGCTCGAGATGGAGCGGCTGGCCCTGGAGAAGGAAACCGAGAAATCGGCCGTGAACCGTCGTGAGACCATCGATCGGCAACTCGTCGAGCTGCGCGATTCACTGGACCAGGTCAAGGCCCGTTGGGAGATGGAGAAAGATGCTATCGATGCCACCCGCGCCCTGCAGAAGCAGCAGGAAAACCTGCAACTGGAGATGGAGGCGGCCGAGCGCGCCGGCGACCTGGCCAAGGCCAGTGAGCTGAAGTACAGCGGCCAGGCCCTGATCCAGGCGCAGATCGACGCTGCCCGGGCCGAGCTGGTCCGCATCCAGGGTGAAAACCCACTGTTGCGCGAAGAGGTGGAAGAGGACGACATCGCCCATCTGGTGGCCAAGTGGACCGGCATACCGGCGGGACGCCTGGTGGAGGATGAAATGGCCAGGCTGCGGGATCTGGAGGATCGGATTACCGCTCGCGTGGTAGGCCAGGACGAAGCCGTGGCCCAGGTGGCCCGTACCATCCGTCGCGGGCGGGCGGGTCTGACCGACCGCAGTCGACCCCTGGGTTCGTTCCTGTTCCTGGGTCCCACCGGTGTGGGCAAGACCGAGCTGGCCAAGGCCCTCACCGAGCAGATGTTCGGTGACGAGACGGCGTTGGTGCGTCTGGACATGTCCGAGTACATGGAGCGCCACGCCGTGAGTCGCATGATCGGCTCGCCTCCGGGCTACGTGGGACACGAGGCGGGTGGTCAGCTGACCGAGGCCGTGCGGCGTCATCCCTACAGCGTGATCCTGCTGGACGAGGTGGAGAAGGCCCATCCCGAGGTGATGAATGTGCTGCTGCAGCTGTTGGACGATGGCCGCCTGACCGACGGCAAGGGGCGGGTCGTGGATTTCCGCAACACCCTGGTGATCATGACCAGCAATCTCTGCCAGGATGAAACGTACGAGCCCTGCCGAGTACAGGAGCAGGACGAGCGCGAGGGCCAGGTGCTCGCGGCGTTGGCCGGTCACTTCCGGCCCGAGTTCCTCAACCGGCTGGACGGGATCGTGCGCTTCAACAGCCTGGGCAGTGAACTCATCGCCACCATCGTGCGGTTGGAACTGGAGAAGGTGGCGCGAACCCTCGAGGAGCAGGACATGGGGCTCAAGGTCACCGACGAGGCCGTGGCGCGTCTGGCGACCCAGGGTTACGACCCGGCCTTCGGTGCGCGTCCGGTAAAGCGCGTGATCCAGCGCGAGGTACAGGACCGTCTGGCGGACATGATCCTGGCGGGGCAGCTGACAGCCGGACAGAAGGCGGTGCTGGACGTCGGGGCGAGCGGACTCGTCCTGGCGGCAATACCCCTTGATGTGCGGGAAGACGCCGTGGCGGCATAACCCGTCACGGGAAGTCCGTCAAGCTTCTCCCGAATCCAGCCGATACGTTATCGGGGTCCGGCACGTCCGCCGGACCCCGTTTTCTTGACGGGGGAATCCAGGGGAGATGGCAATGTGTCCGACCTTCATGACCAAAAGAAAACATGGCACAAATCCATTCATCTCATCCACCTACGAGATTGGGCGATGTTCCGCCTCGCCGGTGGACAAGCTGGCTGACCTGGCCGCGGCGGAGATCGAGCGGGGGGATTTCGAGGCGGCGGACAGCCTGCTGCGCGAAGGCCTGGCCCAGGATCCCGGACACGCCGAATGTCAGGCCTATCTGGCGATCAGTCTGGCGGCTCTCGGGCGCAGCGATGGTTCAGCGGAAGAATCAGCGCGGTCGGTGATCAGGAACCACCCCGACAATCCGGTGGGCTGGTTCGCCCTGGGCCAGGTTCACTTGTTGGCCGGGCGACGCGGCGCGGCGTTCCAGCATTTCGCCCAGGCGCGGGATATGTCCGCCCGTAACCGAGGCGTCCGCCAACAGCTCAACCGCAGCGACCCCCGCCAACTGGCCGTCTTTCCCAATCTGCCCCGGAACCACTTCCTCAACATGGTCTGCGGGCGAATACGCACGGTGCTGATACGAATGAGCAGTGGCCGGCAGGAGTGACCGGACGGGATTGGCAGCCTTGTCGCGGAATGCTAGTGTGGATGTTGACCGGTCCCGTATCCCGGCTGTCTGGAATAACCTCGCCGTAACCTGGCTCAAGGGCTGACCTCTGTGCTGGACCTGCTGATCATCGCCGCCTACTTCGTCGTCATCATGCTGGTGGGCGTGTTGTCCCGCACGAATGCGGATGCCACCGCCGAGGAGTATTTCGTCTCGTCGCGGCGCCTGCGCTGGCCCTCCATCGCCCTGTCAACCATCGCCACCAACATCCACGCCGGGCATTTCCTTGGCATTGCGGGTAGCGCCTACCTCTATGGCCTGGCCCAGGCCAACCTCGAGATCAATGCCGTCTTCGGTCTGCTGCTGGCCACCTTCGTCTTCGTGCCCCTTTACCTGCAACTGCGGGTGATGACCATCACCCAGTTCTTCGCAGCGAAGTTCGGTTTGCAGGTGGCTACGGCCTATTCGGTGCTGACCATGGTGCTGTATGGCTTTCTCTACCTGGGTACCGCCTTGTTCTGGGGTGCGTACGCGGTAGAGGCGCTCTTTCCCCAGTACACGGAACTGATCCACGCCGATCCCTTCACCCGCCTGGTGATCATGATGGTGGTACTGGGCGCCTTTTCGGCTGCCTACACCTGGCTGGGCGGGCTGACGGCGGTGGTACGCACGGATGCCATCCAATTCGTATTGCTGGTCGGTGGCGGTGTGGTGCTGTCGGTGCTGGCCGTGGACCGGGCCGGCGGATTCGGAGCCCTGCGGGATACGGGTCTAATGCATCTGCATCTGCCGGCTGACCACCCCAGGCTGCCCTGGACCGCCATCGGCGCCATCCTGCTGTTGAACCTGAACTACTGGGGCAGCAACCAGATCATCCTGCAGCGGGCCCTGGCCGCGCGGTCGTTGCGCGATGCCCAACTCGGGCTGCTGGCCGGCGGTGTGTTGAAGTACGTCATCGCGGCCATCACCGTGTTGCCCGCCATCGCCCTGGCCAGCATCCACGGCGATGCGCCCCTGGCTGACCCGGACCTCGCCTATCCGACCCTGGTGAATCTGCTGTTGCCGGCGGGACTGCGGGGACTGGTGCTGTGCGGACTCTTCGCTTCGCTGATGAGTTCGGTGGACTCGATCTTCAACTCGGTATCGACCCTGTGGTCAGTGGACATCTATCGTGGCCGTCTGTGTCCGGGGGCGACCGACCGTCAGGTTGTGGCCGCGGGTCGACGGGCCATCATGGTGACCCTGATGACGGGCCTCTCCTTCGGTATGCTGCAGGCCTGGATCAAACTGAATAATCCGACTTTTGCCCTGACCCACTGGTTCAACGACATGAGCTACTACATCAAGGTGGGATTCGTGATCCTCATCGCCTCGGCGGTGTTCCTGTGGCAGGCGAATCCCCGCCTGGTGCTGGGAATGATGGTGGCCACAGTGGGCCTCAAGCTGGGGTTCGAACGGGCGTGGCCCGACATGGCCTATTTCAACGTGACGGCGCTGACCATCCTGACCGGTTTCGCAGTGGTGGCCGCCGAGGCCTGGTGGCGCACCCGACGCGGAATCTCCCCGGGGTCACTGGGCCAGGCCGCTGACCGGACCGTGGTACGCGCGGGATGGGCGTTGGGGTTGTCGCTGGTGGCGCTGCAGGTGGTGCTGCACTGATCGGGGCGCCGCCGCTCCGTCGGCGACACCCCTGATGAATGTCGGTGTATCAGTGGGCGTCGATGCTGCCCACTCCCGACACATTGGTTTTCTCGTGGTCGGGATTGCCCCAGTAGTCCAGGTTCCCCGCACCGGAGATCCGCGCGTCAATGCTCTCGCTGGCGTAGAGTTCAGCGTCGCCGGCGCCGCTGATGCGCACCTTGACGTGTTTTGCCTTCAGGTTCCGCGCGTCCACTTCGCCGGCGCCGGAGATGTTGATCTCCAACTCGTCCGCTTGGCCGTTGATG
Source organism: bacterium (assembly GCA_003646045.1). The sequence continues at coordinate 728 of QNDV01000210.1, read as the reverse complement.
TACAGTTCGGCAGCGCCGTGGACATTGAATTCGAAACGATCGCTATCGAAATCCTTGACCGTGGCGTCGCAGGCACCGTGGACCTCGAGCCGCTCCAGGTTGCCCATTGTAATGACCACCTTGCAGTCGTCATCCGGCTCGCAGTTCTTGTCCCAGTCCAATTCGAAGGTGCCGTGGGAAACACCGGTCTCCAGGTTCTCCCACAGATTGTCGTCGATGGTGACCGCTACACTCTGCTTGTCACCAAAGCGGATCTCCACCGAGAAGGCGCCACCCAATTCGATGGCCTCGAAAGTCTTGAGATCAAACTCGCGAGTTTCCATGTCTCCCGAGCCCTCGATACCCTTGCCGCTGCCGAACCATCTGGCCTGGGCGGGCAGGGCCAAGGCAAGCACGAGCAGGGGAATGGCGATAGTGGTGACTGTATGGCGGAAACGCATGGGAGCCCTCCGGGTCCGGGGTTTTTGGGGTCTGAGTATAGGGTAGACGTGCACGGGCGAGAAAAGGTTTAGCGGGTTGGAAGTTCCGGGGGTGGCGGGAGTGGGTTTGGGGTGAATATGTGGCCCCCGGGGGGCTTGGTTTTGGAGGCGGCGGCGTGGCCCCCGGGGGCCATGGTGGGGGGCGATAGGCGGAGAGCAAGATTTGGGCCATGATGCGGCGTATATTGTTGGTTTATTATGGTGTTGCGGTATTTTAGGCCTTGCGGTTTTTGCTGTATTTTCGTATAT
>QNDV01000209.1 GCA_003646045.1 bacterium | reverse complement strand
GCTTCATCGCCCTGTTCGGCATCGCGTCGGACGACGGCGTGATCATGGCCACCTCCCTCGACCCGCGCTTTGCCGGGGACCGGCCGCGCACCGTGGCGGATATCCGCCACGGTGCGCGGCCGATCCTCGGCAAAGCGCTGGTCGAGGTAGGTGGCCATGATCACGCCGTCGTCCGACGCGATGCCGAACAGGGCGATGAAGCCCACCCAGATCGCCACGCTCAGGTTGATGGGGTGGATCTGGAACAGCAGGCGCATGTCCACGCCGAAGAAATCGAAAGCCATGAACCAGGGTTGGCTGTAGAGCCAGATCAACAGGAAACCGCCGGACCAGGCCACGAAGATCCCCGAGAAGACCATCCCCGTGGTCGCCACCGACTTGAACTGGAAGTAGAGCACCAGGAAGATCACGAAGAGCGCCGCAGGCAGTACGACCATGAGCCGTTTCTCGGACCGCACCTGGTTCTCGTAGCTGCCGGCGAAGGTGTAGCTGACTCCCTCCGGGATATTCAGTTCCCCCGCATCTATCTTGGCCTGCAGATAGCGCTGGGCGTCCATGACCACGTCCACCTCGGCGTAACCCGGTCGCTTGTCGAACAGGACGTAACCCAGCAGGAAAGTGTCCTCGCTCTTGATGGCCTGGGGACCCCGTACATACCTGATTTCCGCCAGTTGCCCGAGGGGTATCTGCACACCGCCAGCTGCCGGCACGAGTATGTGGCCCAGCTCCTCCAGGGAATCGCGCAGTTCGCGGGCGTAGCGGACCCTGACGGGGTAGCGCTCACGCCCCTCGACAGTGCTCGTGACCAGGCGGCCGCCGATGGCGATCTCTATGACATCCTGGACCTTGCGGATGGTCAGCCCGTAGCGGGCGGCGGCGTCGCGGTCGATGTCTATCTCGAGATACGGCTTGCCCACGATGCGGTCGGCAATGACTGCCGCCGGCTCGATGGACGGGACTTCCTTGAGGAACCGTTCGATCTGCAGGCCCACCCGGTCGAGGGTCTCCAGGTCGGGTCCCTTGACCTTGACCCCCATGGGCGCCCGCATGCCGCTTTGGAGCATCACGATACGCGCGGCGATGGGCTGCAGTTTCGGGGCCGAGGTCGTACCCGGCAACCTCGACACGCGCACGATCTCGTCCCAGATATCGTCCGGTGAGCGGATCTCGTCACGCCACTGGCGGAACGGCCGTCCGCGCCGGTCGGGAATCAGGGCACCGTCGGCGTCACGCTCGTAACCACCGCCGCCGGAACTCCACTTGAAGCGCTTGCGATGTCCGTGTTCGTCGAGAATGTACTCCGGCTTGTAGTTGATCACCGATTCGATCATGGAAATCGGTGCCGGATCGAGAGGCGATTCCACACGCCCCAGCTTGCCCACTACCGATTCGACCTCGGGGATCCCGGCGGCCGCCATATCCAGCGTCTGCAACACGTCAAGGGCCTCGCCGATTGAGGCGTGGGGCATGGTGGTAGGCATGTACAGGTAGGACCCCTCGTCCAGCGGCGGCATGAACTCCTTGCCCAGTCCCGGCAGCGCATGGCGCGGTCCGGCCAGCAGGCGGTTCACGAAGCGCGGCGCGTCGTCCTCGCCCAGGCCCGGCACGACACCCACCACACCATCGAAGCCCTGCCAGACCATCAATCCGAAGACGATGAGCACGAGCGGACCACTGAGGAACAGCGCCTTGTGATCAAGGGTCCAGGCCAACATCCGCGGGTAAAAGACCTGCAAGGCACGGAACAACCCGAGGACCGAACCCAGTACCACGGCGACGAACAGCAGATTAACCAACAGCGACCGACCCGGTCCCAGGGGCAACCAGTGCCCGGTGAGAATCACGCCGACCACCAGGACCGCTATCGAGCTCGCCAGGCGCGAGCCGTTGCGCCGCAGCAGGCCGGGCAGCCGCTGCTCGATCAACCCGTACACACCCCACGCCACCAGTGCCAGGCCGGCCAGCAGGGAGAGCTTGACGGCCGTGACGATACCGACGGCGATCAGGATCACCGAGGTCAGTCGCCGACCGAACCAGGAACCGCGGCGGCCGGTGAACAGCAGATGGGCGAAAGGGGGAATGATGGTCAGCGCCACGATGATCGACGCCACCAGGGCAAAGGTCTTGGTGTAGGCCAGGGGCTTGAACAGCTTGCCCTCGGCGGCCTGCATGGTGAACACGGGCAGGAAACTGATGATGGTAGTGGTCACCGCGGTCAGTACCGCACTGCCTACCTCCACCGCCGCACGATGGATGACATCGATACTCTTCTCGTCGGGCCCCGCCTCTTCCAGCCTCTTGAGGATGTTCTCGCAGAGAATCACCCCCATGTCGACCATGGTGCCGATGGCTATCGCGATGCCCGACAGCGCCACGATGTTCGCATCGACCTTGAAGTACTTCATGCCGATGAAGGACATGAGCACGGCGATGGGCAGCAGGCCGGCAATGAGGATGCTGCTGCGCAGGTGGGCGATCATGACGATCACCACGATGATGGTGATGAGGATCTCGTCGGTCAGGGCCGTCTTGAGTGTTCCCAGGGTCTCGTGGATAAGCGTACTGCGGTCGTAGAAAGGCACAATGGTGACCTGGCTGACCCGACCGTCGGGCAGGGTACGGCGAGGCAGGCCCGGCGCGATTTCGGCGATCTTGGCCTTGACGTTCTTGATGGCCTGCAGCGGATTTTCACCGTAGCGCACCACCACCACACCGCCCACGGCCTCGGCACCCTCCTTGTCCAGGGCGCCCCGACGCAGAGCCGGCCCGAAAGTGACGGTGGCCACGTCGGCGATGGTCACCGGCGTGTTGTCCCGCACGGTAATCACGCTTTTCTCTATATCCTCGAGACTCTCGATGAATCCCAGACCACGCACCATGTACTCGACGCTGTTGACTTCGATGGTGCGGGCACCCACGTCCACGTTGGACTGGCTTACGGCCTGGTAGATCTGGTCCAGTCCCACGCCCCAGGCCCGCATGGCATCCGGGTCGACGTCGATCTGGTACTCGCGCACGAAGCCGCCCACCGAGGCCACTTCCGACACGCCTTCGGCCGCCATCAGGCCGTACCGCACATACCAGTCCTGCACGCTGCGCAGTTCGTCCAGATCCCAACCCCCGGTGGGGTTGCCATCCTCGTCACGACCCTCGAGGGTGTACCAGAATATCTGTCCCAGGGCCGTGGCGTCGGGGCCGAGGGCCGGCTGGACTCCCGCCGGCAGGGTACCCGGCGGTAGCGCGTTCAACTTCTCGAGGATGCGCGAGCGCGAGTCGTAGAAATCCGCCTGTTCCTTGAAGATCACGTAGATGGTCGAGAAACCCAGGTACGAATAGCTGCGCACCGTCTTGATGTCGGGCAGGCCGAGCAGGGCCACGGTGAGCGGGTAGGTGATCTGGTCTTCCACGTCCTGGGGCGAACGCCCCATCCAGCCGGTGAACACGATCTGCTGGTTCTCGCCCAGATCCGGGATGGCGTCCACCGGCACGGGATCCCGCGGCAGGCCGCCGACATCCCAGTCGAACGGCGCCACCATGATGCCACCGCCAATGGTGAACAGCAGCATCAGGATTACCACCAGCTTGTTCTCGAGGCAGAAGCGCAGTAGCCGGCTCAACGGCGACGCGCCGCCATCGGGTGCGGTCGTATTCATGTCAGAGCTCCTGGTCGGTCGTCGTGGTCAGCGAATCGGTCTGGCTGCCGCAGCGCAGCATCGAGGCACCGAAATACGGGTTGACCGTCTCGGTGGCCAATTGCAGCCAGTCGGCGCCCTTGTTGTCGAAGGCCATGGGGCAGTGGAAGAGGCGCACGCTCCCGGTGCGGGACACGCCGAAACGTTCCAGCGAGCGCCACAGGTTATCCGACAGTCCCGCCAGGGCCATGCGACGTGATTCGATATCGTCGGCATTCGCGAAGGTAGCGGCAGTCCGTTGCAGCGGCGGCAGGTCCTCCATCCAGGCCAAATGCGCCTCGTGGTCGAGTAGTGACATATCCACTCCATCCAGGGCAGCCGACACATCGGCGGCCGCGGCAGCCGCCGCCGGTGCATCGTCGGCAGCCAGGGCGACCTGGGCCGCCAGATAGGCGGACAACACGTCGTCCAGCTGGTTGGTGAAAGCCATGGGCGGCGTGAAGGTCACCGTCGGGGCGACGTCTGCTTCCACCCGTACCGGGGCACCGCCGTGGTGGTGCGCCGGTGGTGCGCCGCCGCCTGCGGGATTCATCATGCTGGGCTTCGCCTGGATCTGCAGGGCGCTATCGATCTTGAAGTTCCCGTTGACCACAACCATCTCGCCCTCTTCCAGACCGGCGATCACCACGTAGCTATCACCCGCGCGGGGACCGAGTTCGACCTCCCTGCCCTCGAAGGAGGGCTTGTCGCGGTCAGGCAACTGGACGTAGACCACGGCGCGCTTGCCCGTGATCAGGGGGGCGGATGCCGGTATCATCAACGGATCATCCCCCTCGGAAAGTGTTGCACTGACCACCGCTTTCACGAACATGCCGGGCTTGAGCCTGCCGTCGGCGTTGTCCGCCGCGAGTCGGATCCGCACGGTGCGCTTGCGGGTGTCCAGGACAGGGTCGATGAAGATGACCGGCGCCTCGAAGGTCTCGCCCGGCAGGGCCTCCACCGAGAACCGGATATCCTGCCCCTCGCGCAGCCAGACCAGGTCCTTTTCATAGGCATCCATTTCGACCCAGACCCCTCTGAGATCCGCTACCGTGAAGAGACGTGTGCCGGGCTGCACGAACATGCCCTCGATGGCATCCTTGTGCACAACGACTCCCCCCAGCGGCGAGGGAATCGTGATGTGGTGGGACGCATATCCCCGGCGCTCAACTGCCGCGATCTGCTCATCGTCGAGCCCCCAGAGGTTCAGGCGGCGGCGTGCGGATTCGATGGTGGCCGCCGACGTCTCGCGCAGCAGGTCGCTGTTGCTGCGCGACACGCTGCGGTCGGCCTCGATGGCATTGAGCAACTCGGTCTGGGCGGCGAACAGATCCGGGCTGTACAGCGAGACCAGTCGTCCCCCGGCCGCCACGGTGGTGCCGGTGAAATCCACAAAAAGGGTATCGATGCGTCCGGAAACCCAGGCGGTGATGGTTCGGTTGCGGGTCTCGTCGTAGGCGACGGCTCCGACCAGTCGGACCTCCGCCGCCGCAGCGCCGCGAACCACCGGCGCGGTACGGATCCGCGCCAGGGCGGCTGCCGACTCGGACATCACCAGGGTGGTCGGCCCGGCTTCGCCGTCGTCATCCATCGCCAGGGGAATGAG
>QNDV01000208.1 GCA_003646045.1 bacterium | reverse complement strand
GCCTGGGCGATGCCGAAGCGCTGGCGCATGCCGCCCGAGTATCCGCCCAGCTTCTTCTTGCGGTGCTTCCAGAGATTGGTCCGTTGCAGGAGGGCCTCGACCATGTCCTTGCGCTCGCCCGTTGTTCCCAGCCCCTTGAGTGCCGCGATGTGCGACAGCATGGTCACCGCGTCGACGTTTGGATACAGCCCGAAATCCTGTGGCAAGTAGCCTAGTACGCGCCGCAGCTCGTCTTGCTCCCGCCGAACATCCAGGTCCCCGAGGGTGATTGTCCCCGAGTCCACGTCCTGCAGCGTGGCGATGCAACGCATCAGGGTGGATTTGCCGGCCCCGTTGGGCCCCAGCAGACCGAACATCCCCGTCGGGATGGTCAGGCTCAGATCGTCCAGGGCGGTCACGCCGCCGGGATAGGTCTTGGTGATGTTCCTGAGAACGAGTTCCATGCCGTCTCCGTAGCTGGATAGGGAAGGGGGCTGATGGACAGCAAATAGACGCGGGCCGGAGCCGCGAGGTTCCATGGGGACTTAGAACAGATTCTGGAACGTCAGTCGAAATCAGACGAATCGCCGTTGTGTAGGCCGGGCCAAGGGTCCAACTCCGTATCGTCATCCCCCCAACCCTGTTCTCGTCATTCCAGCAGCCCGGTATATGTTGTATCATTCGCCGACTCCTGCGGGTTTCCACGCGCATCCCGACAAATCCGGTGACGAACCATGATCCTCATAGACACCCACTGCCACCTGAACCACGACCCCCTGGCCGACCGCCTGGACCCCGTCCTCCTGCGCGCCACCGCCGCCTCGGTCCACCAGATCATCATCCCCTCCTACGACACCCCGTCCTGGTCCGCGGTTGCCACCCTTGCCACCCGCGAGAACATCTTCCCCGCCTTCGGCCTCCACCCGTGGGAAGCCCACACCGTCACCCCCGGCGAACTGATCCACGCTCTCGGCGCCCAGGTCAGTTTCCCGCCCGGACCGGTGGCCATCGGTGAGATCGGCCTGGACACCAAGCTGCCCCCCGGGGGACCCGACCTCGACACCCAGCTCGCGGTCCTGCGCCCTCAGCTCGACCTGGCCGACGATCTGGATCTGCCGGTGATCCTCCACTGCCGCGGCGCCTTTGAGATCCTGCTCGACGAGCTCACCCGCTTCGAAGGCCGCCTGCGCGGTGTCGTGCACGCCTGGAGCCGCGGGCCCGAACTGGCCGAGCGCTTCACCGCCATGGGGCTGGCCCTGGGCATCGGTGGCGCCGTCACCCGGCCCACCGCCCGCCGCGTGCGTCGAACGGTGCAGCATTTGCCGCTGGAGTCGTTTATCCTGGAGACCGACGCGCCGTCCATCGGCTTGGACGGCGTGCCGCCCGAGGAGACCGAGCCGGCCCACGTGGCTGACATCGCCTCCGCCGTGGCCGAGCTGCGGGGCGAATCCATCGACACTGTCGCCGAGGTGACCACCGCCCATGCCCAACGACTCTTCAAACTCCCCACTTGAGGGACACGATCCCCGGCACCATCGCACCGTCCTGTTCTACGGCGACGAGGCCTTCGCCCGCATCCACGCCGCACGAGTGACGATCGTCGGCCTGGGCGGAGTGGGGGGACACGCGGCCATGAACCTGGCCCGCAGCGGCATCGGGCATCTGCACGTTGTGGACTTCGACGAGGTCAGCGCCACCTCCCTGAACCGCAGCCCTTTCGCCACACCGGCTGATGTGGGCCTCGACAAGGCCGAGGTCCTGCGCGCCGACCTGGCCCGTTCGTGCCCCGATGTGGACGTGCAGGCCACCATCGCCTTCTGCAAAGAGGAAACCCTGCCCCAGGTGGTGCCCGCCAGCGGTCCGGACCGTCCCGACCTCGTCATCGACGCCATCGACTCCCTCAACACCAAGGTGGGACTGCTGGTCTGGTGCTGGAACAACCAGGTGCCCGTGCTGGCCAGCCTGGGCGCGGCCGGCAAGCGCGATGTGGGGGCGGTGCGCACCGGCGACCTGTTCGACTCCTCCATCTGCCCCCTCGCGAAGAAGGTGCGGGGACGGCTGCATCGGCAGGGAGTGGAGGGTCCCATTCCCGCCATCTGGTCCGTCGAACGGGCCATTGCCCACCGGCCCGACGCGCCGAAGGAAGCGCCGGACGCGGTCTCGGCAAGAGGCGGCACCGGACGCACCCGCAACACCCTGGCCAGCCAGATGACCCTGCCGGGCGTGTTCGGCTACGGGTTGGCGGCCATGGCGCTGGATATCATTGCCAGAGGAGGCTCGAAGTGAAGACCGCACTCGTTCTGTTGCTGGTACTGGCTACGGGGGCCGTCGCGGCGCCTCAAGACGCCATCCTGACGGTCCTGCGCGACGCCGAAGCCGGTTGGAATGCCGGCGACCTGGAAGCCTACATGCAGGGGTACTGGCAGTCGGAAGAGCTGCGCTTCGCCGGTGGGGGCACCGTGACTTCCGGGTGGCAGGCTACCCTCGACCGGTATCGTGCCCACTACACCGACCGCGCGCTCATGGGCACGCTGGTGTTCAGTGAACTGGACGTAACCATGTTGGCCGACGATGCGGCCGTAGTCTTCGGCCGCTGGAAGCTTGAGCGGGCCGACGACGAACCGCAGGGGTTGTTCACCCTTGTTCTGCGGCGGTTCGAGCACGGTTGGCGCATCGTGCATGATCACACTTCGTCGGCGGCGCCGTAGGGACCAAGGCCCCCGGGGGCCACGCGCCGCGAAGTCCTCTCCCGCGATCACCACCAATGCCAATCTCCCGGCTGCAACCGCACCCGCTTCCTAGAAGTCCACCACATCCAGTCCCGTACCAGCGGCGGCACCAACCACGCCGATAACCTCACAACGCTTTGCGCTGCTTGCCATCGGCTGTTCCATGAGCGGGGAGTAGTTGCTGCGGAAATACCGGCGCGGGCCCCGTGAAGCTGGTGCCCGCGCCATGTAGTTGCTGGCGGGAAGTCAGACGCTCATGTCCAGGAGCGCGCCCGTCGGTAAGCCTTCGGCCACTGTGGGCGCTTCTGGCACCACCGGCAGTTTGGTGCCGCCTGGGTCCGGTATCACCGGCTCCGGAATTACTGCCGTATCTTCCGCCGTGCCGTTCAATTCGCGCAGGGCCGTGGTGAAGGCGGCCATGGCGTTGCCCAGGCCCTCGGCCACCAAACCGCGGTCGAAGTCGTTGCCGCGGCCGGCGGACTCGACGACGGTCTTTACTTCGGTACGGAAGTCCTGGTAGGCACTCTTGACGGCGTCGATCTTTTCCTGGTCGTCGGTCTCGCGCAGTTCGGCGATTTCGTCCTTCATCTGGTGCCGGATGTCCCGCAGCAGGTGGTGGGCGCCCTGTTGCACGAAGCGGCGGCCGGGTTGGGTCCCGCCGGATGCGAGGCGCCGGGCGTGTTTGGACCCGCGGTCTTCATCCTCGACCAAAGCTGTGGTCGGCGCTGCAGTGGGCCTCGACCCGACCTTGGGCTGGGAATTCGGCAGTTGGACCGGCAGGGGCATGCTGGTCGTGATCTCCATGTCTTTCCTCCATTCGACCCGGGCGGGCCGGAGATCGTGGGCGATCTTCCCCACATATCGCCCACTGGAGGCATTCCTTAAGTATCATCCGCGCCGTTGCCCCGGCGGCCCGGGCGGGTTAGTCTCGGCTGATCAGCAACCTGATCAGCAACCTTTGCCGCGTACCGTTCGTCTAGTTCCGGTCATTCATACACCATACCCGGCCTCACCGGAGGAGTCCCCATGCATCGCGAACCATCATTCCTGGACCGCCTCGTGCGGACCACCTTGGTAAATCTGGTGTCCTTCATCGTATTCATCGCGGTGATCGGTGGCATCGCCTACTTCGCCCTGAACAAGGACACGAAGATAGAGGACGGCACCTGGCTGGTGCTGGATCTCTACGGCGATCTCCACGAGTACCACACGCCCAGCGGACCCTTGGGCCCACTCATGGGCGGCGACGAACTCACGCTGCAGGACATGCTGGACAATCTGGGCAAAGCCGCCATGGACGACCGCATCGCCGGGGTGATCTTCAAGATGAGCAGCAGCAACAGCGCGGGCATGGCCAAGCTGCAGGAGCTGCGGCAGGCGGTGGACAAGGTGCAGGCCGTGGGCAAACCCGTGTACGCCTGGGCCGACGCGCTCACAGCGCGCACCTTCTATCTGGCGTCCGGTTGCGACTCGGTGCTGATGCCCGACGGCGGCTACTTCGATTTCCGTGGCATCTCGGTGCAGCTTCCCTACATCCGCGGCGTGCTGGACAAGCTGGGGATCAAGCCGCACCTGCACAAGATCAAGGATTACAAGGCGGCCGCCGAGGTCGTCATGGACAAGCAGATGAGCGACGCGGTCAAGGAGAACGTGCGCTGGCGGTACGGCGAAATCTGGGAAGAGGTGCTCAACACCCTGGCCGCCGAGCGCGGGTTGGATCGTGCCCAGCTGGTCGAGGCCATGGAGTACGCCGAGTTCACGACGCGCGAGGCCGTCACTGCCGGGCTCATCGACGAGACCGTCTACATGCAGGACCTGGCCGAGCGGCTCAAGGGCGAGAAGGACGACAGGCTGAAGACTGTCAGCCACGGCGCCTACACCGACGTGAGCTGGGAGGATGCCGGGCTCAAGACCGGCGACACGGTGGCGGTGGTCCATGCCCAGGGCAACATCGGTGGGCGCGAGAACCGGGTCGACCCCATGATGGGCATCATGATGGGTCACGAGTCCATCGTGCGCGAGCTGCAGCGCTGTCGCTACGACGAGGACGTGAAGGCCGTGGTCTTCCGCGTGGACTCGGGCGGCGGCGAGAGTCTGGCCAGCGACCTCATGAGCCACGAGGTGGACAAGCTGTCCCAGGTCAAGCCAGTGGTGGTGTCCATGGTGGATGTGGCCGCGTCCGGCGGCTACTACATCGCCTACAAGGGCACGAAGATCATGGCCGGCCCCATGACCGTCACTGGCTCCATCGGGTCCATCAACGGCTTCTTCAACATGAAGGGCTTCTACGACAAGATAGGCTTCACCAAGGACGGCATCAGCTTCGGGCCCAACGCCGACCTGGGCAGCGACATGCGCGACCCCACCGACGAGGAGTGGCAGCGCCACTCCGAGGCCCACTACATCACCTTCAATGAGTGGCTGCAGGACGTGGCCGACCGGCGGGGCATGACCTTCGAGCACGCCCAGACCCTGGCCCACGGACGCACCTGGACCGGCACCCAGGCCCTCGATAACGGCCTGATCGACGCGGTAGGCAACCTGGACGATGCCATCGCTCTGGCTATGGAGCTGGCGGAAAT
>QNDV01000207.1 GCA_003646045.1 bacterium | reverse complement strand
TGCTTGAGTTGTCATCCGATCCCAATACGTCGGCCGAGGAACTGCAGAAGGTGATTTCGGATGACCAGGCCATGACGGCCCGCATCCTGAAGATCGCCAACAGCGCCATGTACTCCTGCAGCCGCAAGATCAAGACCCTGACCGAAGCCATTGTCATGCTCGGCTTCAATTCCATCCGCAGCCTGGTTGTGACCAGCGCCGCTCGCAATCTCTACAACATGAAGTCGTCTCCCTCGGGTCTGAAGGAACGCCTGATGTGGGAACACTCCATCGGTGCCGGATTCGCCTGCCGTCTGCTGGCCGAAGCCAAGACCCCGGCCCTGACCGAAGAGGCCTTCCTGGCTGGTCTGCTCCACGACATCGGCAAACTGGTACTGACCCAGCGCCTGCCCGCGGAGTTCGACGAGATAGTCCAGACGGTGTACAACGAAGGTCGTCCCTTCGCCGCCACCGAACGTGAAGTACTGGGATTCGATCACGCCCAGGTGGGGGCTCTGCTGGTGAACAAGTGGAAGTTCTCGCCGGCCCTCGAGAGCGTGATCCTCAATCACCACAATCCGGCGGCTCTTTCCCCGAACGACCCCCTGTTGCTGTACCTGGATCTGGGCAACAAGCTGTGCCACAAGCTGGGTATCGGCTTTCTGGAAGAACCGGATCTCGACGTGGTCGGCAGCGCGGCGAACCAGATACTGGGCATCTCGCCGGAACGCTTCAGTGAAACCACGAAGAAGTTGCAGGAAACATTGGAAACGGAGATGGAGATCTTCATCTGAAGGAGCCGTCATGGCCGCCGCGCAGGAAACCAGTATTCGACCGGAGTTGGAACGGATGGTCGCCGAGATCGACGAACTGCCTTCCATCCCGGAAACCCTTATCGAAGTCCTGCGGGTCATCGACGACCCGGACAGTGGGGCCAGCGACCTGGCGGGCGTAGTCCGCCTGGATGCACCCCTGTCCGCGAAGATCCTGCGCCTGGCCAATTCCCCCTTCTACAGCACCCGCAGCGATATCAGCGACGTGGTGCGCAGTATTTCCGTTCTGGGCTACGAGACCACGCGCAATGTGGCTATATCCCTGACTGTGGCCACCAGTGTGGTATCGGCAGTGGCGCGGGCCGGCGGGCGCCTGGACTACCGCGAATTGTGGCGTCATTCCGTGACCACCGGCGCCATGGCCAAGGAACTGGCCCGCCTGGGGGGAAACCCCGATCCCGAGGAGATCTTCGCCGGGGGCCTGTTGCATGACCTGGGCAAGTTCATCCTGGAACTGTACGCTCCCGAAGCCTACGACCAGGTGGTCCACCAGCGGCAGCGCAGCCGCCGCCAACTCAAGGCCCTCGAGCATGAAGCCTTCGGATTCGACCACGTCGAGGTCGGGGCGGCTTTTGCAACCTCGTGGCGTTTCCCTGAACTCCTGGTGGCTTGTATCGGCGGTCACCACGAGCAGCGGCGCCCGGCCACATCCGCTACCACGCGGCTCGATAAGGCAGCGGCCATGGTGGCCCTGGCGGACTATCTGGCCAATATGGTGGAGCCGCCGGCCAGCGATCTGGGTGCGGATCCGCGCCTCCTGAATGCCGAGGCGCTCCACGCTGCGGCGGGGTTGTCCCAGGAACAGGTTGCGGCCCACCGTGATGGTCTGTCCGAGGCCGTGGAAAAGGCGACCGTCTTCCTGAGCATGGCCACCTGACACTCGGACACCCTCATTTTCGCCTGACTCGGCGGCTCATCCCGTGTATCATGCCATATTGACAGTCGTGCATTTCTATTGAAATGGAGGTCAGGTTTGCGCTCGGTCGTACTGCTCAGCCGCCGCCATAGGCTCTATGCTGCGGCCGCGGACTGGAATCTTCCCGACGTTGAGCTCTTCCTTTTCGACTCGCCCAGCGAAGCCCTGGCCCGCATGGCCATGGGCAAGACTTCGGTATTCGTCTTCGACGTCCGGGACTATCCCCGCTACCGCCACGTGGCCCGCAAGTTCTTCGACCTCAAGACCGATGCGGACATGGTGTTGGTGGGGGAAGCGGATTCGGTGGAGGAGTTGCGACCCGAGGATCCCGGCGTGGCGATCCGGCACGTGGAACACGACGCCGAACCCGCGGAGATCCATCAGGTGGTGGTACGCCTCCTGCAATTGCGCCGGGTACGTGAGCGCAGCCGCATCGTGGGCCGCAGTCGGGCCATCGCCGAAATGTTGTCCCTGATTGCCCACGCCGCACCGTTGAACGTGAATGTCCTCATCCTGGGCGAAAGCGGCACGGGCAAGGAACTGGTGGCAAGGGCGCTCCACGACAATTCGCCCCGGGCGGACAAACCATTCATCAGCCTGAACTGCGGCGCCATGAGCGAGGGAGTGCTGGAGAGCGAACTCTTCGGCCACGCCAAGGGCGCTTTTACCGGAGCCGTGGCAGATCACGACGGTGTCTTCCGCAGGGCCGACAAGGGCACTCTTTTCCTGGACGAAGTAGCCGAAATGCCCCTGGGTATGCAGACCCGTTTCCTGCGGGCCCTGGAGACGGGGGAGTTCACTCCCGTGGGTGGCCGGGCCACCCTGCACAGTGACATCCGGCTGGTGGCCGCCACGCATCGCGACCTGGGTGCGGACGTCACCGCGGGACGTTTCCGCCAGGATCTCTATTACCGGTTGCGGGTGGTGGTGATCGATACGCCGCCCCTGCGCGACCGGCGCGAGGACATACCGGTGCTGGCGTCCGCTTTCCTGGCCGAGGAGAACGCCAGGTATGACCTGCACGTCAAGGGAATGACCCGCGGTGCGGAACAGGCCCTGCTGACTCACGACTGGCCCGGCAACGTGCGCGAGCTTCGCAATGCCATAAGCGCCATGGTGGTTCTCAAGCAGCGGGGGATGATCGGGGAGGACGACCTGCCGGCTGACCTGCGCCAACCGGGTATCACCCCGGGACCCTACCTGCCCGTGCCCCTGGCGGGCGTCGGACACAGCGAATTCGACATGGGAGTCATCGCCTCGGGCCTGTTGGAGATACGCCGCGAGTTGCATGAGATCAGGGCCATGCTGGAACACGGGTCGCCGGCGCCCTGGATGGGCGACGGAGACGGTCGCCTGCCCGGTCCGCGCGAGGTGGTGGAGACTTTCGCCGGTGATGCCGGCTACAGTACGATGCACGAAGAAATCCCGGGAGACCTGCAGACTGCGGAGCGAACCCTCATCGAAGCGGCTCTACGCTCGTCCGGGGGCAACCGCCGCAAGGCCGCCCTACGGCTGGGCATCAGCGAGCGGACCCTGTATCGGAAACTGAAGCACTGGGGGCTATCGTGAGCGGCAGGGCATTTACAGCGTGGCCCGGTTATCATATAATGACATGAGTACGATGCGACACCACCATCCGATCCGACCCCTGAGATCGCGAGGCCTCCCTATGTGTCAGCACCGAATGCGCCCGCACCGGGGCCGCATTCTGTTCTCCGCTCTCTGTGTCCTTGTGCTTGGTTTCGCGGTCCCCGCGGGAGCAACCAAGTACGCGGGTGCCTTCATGGAGAACGGCGGTGGTGCCAGGGCTCTCGGCATGGGCGGTGCCTTCACCGCCGTGGCCGATGACCCGTCCGCCACCTTCTGGAATCCCGCCGGCCTGGCCGGGCTCGACTCGCGCGAGTTGCTGGTCATGCACTCCGAACGTTTCGGCGATCTCATCGACCGGGATTTCGTGGCTTATACCCAGCCAGTGGGCTGGAACATCTTCGGCGGGGATTTCTCGGGTTTCGGCCTGACGGTTATCCGTCTGGGTATCGACGATATTCCGTTCACCGATCACCTGGCAGCCGCCCTGGATGATCCTGCCAACGGCGGCAACGGCGACGGTGTGGTGGATGATGACGAGTTGGGGGGCCTGTTCGAACTGCAGGACCAGATCCAGTACAAGAGTGACCAGGAGTTCGCCTTCATGGCTTCCTACGGCGAACAGCTGGGCAAGTGGCAGGTGGGTGGCACGCTGAAGGTCGTCCGCCAGAGCGTGGGGCAGTACTCCAGTCTGGGTATCGGCGCGGACGTGGCCGTGATGCGTCCCCGCTTATGGCGACGCATGGACCTGGGTATCAAGTTCCAGGACCTGACCACCACCTACCTGTCATGGGATTCGGACGAGGGACGCAACGAGATCATCGCGCCGGCCGTGGTACCGGGCCTGGCCTGGAACCAGCCTCTGCCCGAGTGGAAAATGAGATTCACACTGGCTGCCGATTTCGAGACACGTTTTGAGAACCGGCGCACCGCGGACCAGTATCACCTGTTCGGCAACGTGACGACCAACGTACATCTCGGGGGCGAGGTGGCCTTTTCCGAAAAAGTGTTCCTGCGCGGTGGTTTCGACAGTGGTTGGGAAGCGGCCAATCTCACGGCGGGAGCGGGCTTCCACCTCAACCCTCTGACGGTTGATTACGCCTATGCGGGCGATGCCCTGGATATCGACGAGGTCACCCACCGCATCAGCCTGTCGATACGTTTCTAGTTCCTCGGGATACCCGAATCAACCCCGCCCCGGCCGGTACGCGTAGATGCGTTGGCCGGGGTGGATTATGTTGGTGCCGTGGATGTTGTTCACCTTGCGCAGGTGGGTGATGGTCACGCCCAGGCTGCGCGCGATTCCGCCCAGTGTATCACCCGCTCGCACGACATGATTGACGCGCTGGTACCCGGTGGGAGGCACGTAGTGGCCGCGCTCGGCTGACCGGGAGCGGGCGCGGGCCTCGAGGCTGGCCGGCATGGGTATGAGCAGCTGGTCGCCGGGGTGGATGATGTGCACGTCGCCAAGCTTGTTGAGACGGGCGATGTCCGTGACCGAGGTGCCCCACTGGCGCGCGATATGACCCAGGGTCTCACCCCGTACCACCTGGTGGCGGCGCCAGGTCAGGCGCTTGTCTGCGGGGATACGGCCCAGGGCCAGGCGCGTGCGGGCACCGGTCCCCGCCGGCACCTTCACGGGGTAGGCACCCAGATCAGGCGGCGAGGCCCCCCTGAGCAGGGCCGGGTTCAGGGCCAGTACTTCGTGGACCGGGACCCCTGCACAGCGCGCCACCAGTTCCAGCCCGGTAGCATCCTTCACCGTGACTACATCCCAGGCCAGAGGCTCCATGGCTGCCGGTACGATGCCGTAACGATCCGGGTCCTGGCCGATGCGGGCAGCGGCGATGAATTTGGGAATGTGGGCTGTGGTCTGGGCCGGCAGGCGCAGGTCCCAGAAGTTGGCGTGGCCGTGTTGGCGAATACGGCGGGCCACCCGTCCCGGGCCGGTATTGTAAGCCGCCAGCACGAGGGCCCAATCTCCGAATCTTTCGTAGAGAT
>QNDV01000206.1 GCA_003646045.1 bacterium | reverse complement strand
GGTACCGCAGAGGCCGGTGAGGCGAGACTCCGGCCACCGCCGGTCCGGATCGGGGGCCCGGTTACCCCAGCGATACACGACCTGTATTTCGTGTATCGCGACGTGTATGTAAGAACCTCGATATGAACAGGATAATTGAGACTCGACCGTCGATTCCCCCGGGAGCGGCGGTCGGGTCGTTTCTGGTTTATCTCGTATTGCCAATCCCACTATATTCGAGTCCACTCGGATCATTGTGAATGTGGTGTACCACACCACCGGAGTCAGCCGGTACATGCGAACAGGTCAACATGCCTAACATCCAATTGCCGCCTGGTTTTCCCGCCCGTCTGCGCTCGTTACGCAGCGCCCGACACCTGTCCGAATCCGACCTTGCCGAAAAATGTGGCCTGACCTACAAGACCATCCACGCCCTGGAGGCCGGCAAGCGGCAGCGGGTGATGGAGCGCACTATCCTGACGTTGGCCGAGGCGCTGGAGTTGACCGAAGAAGATCTGCTCGGCGGGGATCCGGGGAGCGAGGCGACCAGGCCGCCAAGCCGGCTGTCCATGGCACGAATCCTCACTGCCACGGGGATGCTGTTGATGGTGCTGGTGCTGGTCTTCGGTGGCGCCTTCCTCTACGGCCGCGCCCACGCCGACTGGTCTGTCGAACATCACATCCTTACCGCCCGCGACGCCGTCTTCGGCATCAAGCTGTGGGAGACCCACAACCAGGCCACCTGGACCATGGGTGAAGACTCGCCCTGGGATAAAGGCCATATCCTCATGGGCACCGGCAGCGCCACGCCTGATGGCGGCCGCCTGATTTGTCTCGAGCGGGCAACGGGCGATACGGTGTGGTCCGTGGGGCCGGACGTGGAGGCGGTGGTCAGGGCTTTCGGCCCCGAGATCGTGGGTGCCGCCGGGTTCTCCACCAGTCGCTTCGAGCCCATGGACATGGACGGCGACGGCGAGTACGAAATGGTGATCCGCTTCATCCACGGCCTCTACTATCCCTGCTGTATCTGTCTCATCGACCGGGACGGCAACCTGTTGCGCCAGTACGCCAACAAGGGTCACCTCATTGATTTCCTGGTGGAGGATATAGACGCTGACGGCAAGGATGAGGTCCTGGCCTGGGGCACCAATAACGACCTGGACTACCAGGGCTTTACGACATTGCTCCTGGATGACGAACACTGGTCCGGTGCGGCCGTCGATGATCTCTGTTGTGGCGACAATTCGGAACGGGACGGCTCGGCCCTGCGCCTGGTGGTGCCTGCGTACGAGGCGCCGTTCATGAAAGTCATAGGACGCTTACGCTTGACCGCCAGCCACCTCGACTTGGTGCGCAATACCGCCGGCGAAACCACCTTCAGTGTCCGGGTGGGCGGTGATCGTTACCACTGTATGCAGGTCATGCTGGATGCGGAGATGCGCCCCTTGATGGCCGTGCCCACCGACGCGTTCATGGGTCATATGCAGTCCGCCTGGGCGGACAGTCTGGTCGACGGCACCGGGCCCTCCGATCCTGCCTGGCGGGAAACCTGGCTGGACTCGGGGCGACGCTTCGTGGCCGGCCAACCGGTGGACTTGCGCTGACTGCATTCTGCCTGCCTGGCTGTCGCAGACCTTGCGATACGTGGTATCTTTAAATTGATCTAGAGGCTATCCCGATTCCCTTTGATTCCCCGTTATTCCCACCGGTTTCCCATTGTTCCCTATCCGACCCCGCCCTGTCCGACGGTACGTTTCTTTCAGTCATGCTGCCGAGTTGCAACCCATGAGGTTCACCCGGAGGCGCGTGATGTCCGGATCTTCCCTTACCAGATGCCTGCGGTTGGTTGCCGCCGTGGCAGTGGTCACAGCCGCGGCTGCCCTGCTGACCGGCTGCGAGATAGCCAAACCCGAACTGCCCACCTTCAATACGCAGTTGGCCGTGCCTCTGGGTGACGAACGCCTGGACATCGCCGACATCATCGGTGACGAGGAATACCTGGTGGCCCTGCAGGACGGTCAACTGGGCTTTCGGGTCATCGGCGAGCCGGATACGGTGGCCCTCGATTTCGATCTGGCGGCCGATGTGGAAGCCCAGACCCTGCGCAGCGAACTGGTTACCTTCGAACTCGAGCCGGCGGCGCCCCCGGCCATGGCTTTCACTCTGGGCGAGATCTATCCCGCGGCCAACCCTCTCCACGGCCAGGACACGCCCGTGCCTCCGTTCACCTTTGATCTCGATGGCGATCCCGAAGACCTGGCCGACGTGACCAGCGCCACCGTGGCCGGTGGCAGCATCATCGTAACCGTGGACAACGGACTGCCGGTGCCCGTTTCATCGGCGGTGCCGGGGCCACAACAGTTGCAGATAGCCCTGGTGGATCCGGCGGACGGGTCGACGGTGGTCCTGCTGCCGGTGACTCGCGAGATCCCGCCCCTGAGCCAGGCCCGATTGACGGCCGATCTGTCCGGCATCACCCTGCCCGGTCAGTTGGCCGTACAGTTGAACGGTGGATCGCCGGGATCGGGCGGTACGCCGGTGACGGTGGATGCCCAGGCCGAGCTGGGCGTGGCAGTGACTTTCGATGCCCTGCTCGTGGACAGTGCGGTGGCGGTGATCGGCGCCCAGCAGGTGCACACCAATTGCGACATCGACCTGCCGGCGGATTACGGCGTTTTGCAGGCTGTATTTGCCGACGGTAGTTTCATTGTGGACTCGGTGAACGAGTTGGCTATCCCCTGCCGGGCCGAACTGGTCTGGCCCCACGTCTTCACCGCGGCCGGCGACACGTTGCGCGTCGCGGTGGACCTGGCGGCCAACAGCAGCGGCCAGGCCCTGGTGGACTTCACCGGTTGCACGGTGCAGGCCCCCACGAGTACGCCGCTATCGACCCTGCGCGCGGACGTGCGGGTGACCAGCCCGGGCAGCGGCGGCCAGAGTGTGGCCGTGGTCAGTGGCCAGGGTGTGTCCTGCAACGTGGCGGCATCCCGGTTGGTATTTGACCGCGTGACAGGTACGTTCCCCCGCTTCGATTTCGACCTCGACCCGGTGGACGAGATCATCGACCTGCCTGACGAGTTGGAGGGGCTGACACTACAGCGGGCCACCCTGACCCTGTCGGTGAGCAATACCTCGGGTGCCGTGGGCTGGGCCGATCTCATCCTGACGGGCACCAGCGCTGCCGGCGCCGTGGCCACCCTGGACGTACAGCACGCCCTGGCGGCCAACACCGTGACCCGCATCGTGCTGGACGAGACCAACAGCGGCATCGTCGACTTCCTGAACAACCTGCCCACGCGCATCACCCTGACCGGGCAGGTGCAGGCGGGTGGTGACGGCACCATCGGCACCGTGGGACCGGGTGACCGGGTGGCCATCGACTGGGAGATCATCTCGCCGGTGGAAGTGGTCATCGAAGGTTCGCAACTGTACGGCGATCCCGAATCGCCGGACCTGGACGACGACACCCGGGACCTGATCCTGAACCATGCCCTGGGCGCACGGGTCCAGTTGCAGATCCTCAACCACCTGCCGGTGGCTATCCGCACGCGGCTGCTGTTCAGCACCGATACCCTGACCATCAAGACGGAGCCGGTGCTGTCCATCGGTCCAGTGAATGTGGCCAGCGGCAACATCGATCCGGACAACGGCCAGGTGGTCACCGGACGCAACAGCACGCCGACGATAGCGCTGGATCACGACGAGATCCTGGTCCTGGCGACCCCGAATCTGTACGCGCTACTGGAGGTGATCCTGCCCACCACCGACGGCGAAGTGGTGCGGGTCATGACTTCCGATTACGTGACGGTAGGCGGCCTGATCCGTCTGGATGTCGAGGTGTCCGATGAAGACGACTAGCTGCACCATCCACTTCGTTGCCGACGTGCTGTGGCGCCTGCTGGCCCTGGTCGCGGCCCTGATGTTCCTGAACTCCACCGCACAGGCGGGCGGCGACGCGCGTTCGCTGGCCATGGGCGGGGCGCGGGTGGCTGCGGCCCGCGGTCTGGACGCCGCTACGGCCAACCCGGCCTTCCTGGCCTTCAGCGAGGGTACCACCGTCGGCCTGGCGGGCGGCACCGTGGACATCCAGAACAACAGCCTCACCCTGGGCCATTACAACGAGGTATCCGGGGCGACGTTGACCACCGCCGACAAGCAGCGTCTGCTGGCGGAAATCCCGGATGAGGGTTTCGGACTGGACGCCCAGGTGGACTTCGGCGCTATCGGTCTCCAGAGAGGCAATTTCGCTTTCACCACCAACGCCGTCGGCGCTGGTGACGGCCGCCTGGACAAGGACTTCTTCGACCTGGTGCTGTTCGGCAACGTGCCTGGCGAAAGCGTCGACTTCTCGAGTACCGCAGGCGAGGCCTTCGGGGTGGCCAAGGCCTCGTTGAGCTGGGGTATCCCCGTGGCCGACCTGGCTGGGGGCCGTCTGGCCGCCGGCGCCACGGCCAGCTATCTGCACGGCATCTACGAAGTGCACGTGGAAGAGGCGCGAGGTGCCCTGACCACCACCATGACCGATGTATCGGGCGAGGCCTACGTGTCGGCGGTGACGGCCGAGGGCGGCGCGGGCTACGGGCTGGATCTGGCCCTGGCCTGGCAGGGACCGGGTGGCTGGTCACTGGGTGTGTCGCTGCAGAACGCTTTGGGGCACCTGGACTGGAACGGCACCGTCGAGCGCACCGAGTACCGGGTCACGGCGGCGGCCCTGTCGGTGCAGATGGACTCTTTCGACGATGCGATCGCGGACCAGGACTCGACCTATACGGTGGGCGGTTATGGCACCGACCTGCCGCGTCGGATGCGCGTGGGCGGGGCCTGGGATACCGGGTCCCTGACGTTGGCGGCGGACTATGTGCAGGGACTCGAGGACCGGGCCGGCACCAGCACCGAACCGGGGTTGCAGGTGGGCGTCGAGTGGCGGCCACTGGGCTTCCTGTACCCGCGCGTGGGCGCGGCGGTGGGCGGTGGGCGCGAGATAGCGCTGGCCGGCGGGCTGGGCGTGCGCGCCGGGTTCTGGCGGCTGGATGTGGCAGCCTTGAGTCGCGGAGGGTTGGGGGAATCTGCCGCGAAGGGTGTGGGGTTGGGGGCGAGTACGCGGTTTGTGTTCTAGAGCCGGATGACGGTTATGAAGAGCGGGGCCCCTCTTTAAAGAGCGGGCCCCGCTGCTGTGCAATAAGGGAAGAGTACGCAGGCTACTTGCCGGCCTCCACCCGCATATGCCCCGCCAACTCCCTGATCTCCACCAGATCCTTCTTCATCTTGGCATACCCGTACCAGGTGGCGTAATCCGGGTTCATGTGGAACGTGGCCTGGAAGGCCTTCATGCGGTGGT
>QNDV01000205.1 GCA_003646045.1 bacterium | reverse complement strand
TCCTGGACGAGATCGGCGAATTGCCCCTGCCGCTGCAACCGAAGCTGCTGCGCGTCCTGGAGACCAGGCAGGTCGATCCCCTGGGGGGCGGCGCACCGGTAGCCGTGGATTTCCGGCTGGTATGCGCCAGCAATCGCGATCTGGCCGCCGAGGTGGACGCCGGCCGCTTTCGCGCCGACCTCTTCCATCGCCTGGATGTGATTCGGGTGACGCTGCCGGCCCTGCGGGAGCGTCCTGAGGACATCCCCCTGCTGTGGTCGCATTTCACGCGGCTGCACGCGGGCGAGGACCGCGACAGCGAGCCGGCCCTACTGGAAGAGTTGGCCACCCGACCCTGGCCAGGCAACGTGCGTGAACTGAAGAACCTGAACCAGCGGCTGGTGCTGCTGACCGATGCCGGGCCACTGCGCCGCGCGGACCTGCTGCGCCACGCCCCCCTGGCCACGAGCCCGCCACCACCCGCGCCGACCGGCGCCACGGGATCGTCGTTACCCTTGTCCGCGTTCCCGGAGGATGGCTTCTCCCTGCCAGACCTGGAGAAGGAAGTCGTCCGCCGCGCCCTGGAGCGCTGTGGCGGCAACCGGACCAGAGCGGCGGCCTACCTGGACATTCCCCGCCACATCCTGGTGTACCGCATCAGCAAGTACGGCCTGGAATAGGCACGGCGCCGCGCGGTCATGCCACGCGGCGCCGTCTCATTCCCCGTCAGGCCGGATCGGAGCTCTAGTTCAACCCGAAACCAACCTTGAAATCGAACCAGCCCTGGTCATTGTCGACATTTCCCGCGGCGAAGGCGTGCTGATAGCGCACGCCCAGATAGCCCACCCAGGAATTCCAGGGCATCTGGACGCCGATCTCCGGCGCCAGGGTGAAGTGCCACTGGGTCTCTTCCACGGCGAAGATGCCGAAGTCCTGGCGATACTCCATCCAGTTGGCGCCGGCACCCAGGCCCGCATACCAGCGGGGTTCGCGGCGATCACCACCGAAATACTTGAAAGTCGTCAGGTGGACGGGTATGGCGTTGATAGTGTTCCACTCATTGCCCGTGACCGTGATGTCCCCTTCGGTAACGGTGCCCGAGAAGCTGTCGGTCATCACGTTCCAGCCGAGGTCGACGCCCCATGCCCAATCCGTGCGTATGAAATTACGCCACTCGACGGAGGCACCCCGCCAGGCGAAGCCACCGGCGAAATCCGCCGTGTCGCCCACGGGAATGCTGGGGTTCCAAGCCATGCCGAAGCTCGATTCGGCCGCCGCGCCCGTGGCCAGGGTCGCCAGCAGGGCCAGCGCGAGGATGATGCTTTTCATGAGTCGTCCTCCCTACTTGCCGGCCGGTGCGGCCTGGATGTACGGTGATTGGGTGAAGGCCTGCTGGATGAGCGTCTTCACTCCGGAGGCCGATGTAGTGTTGGAGTTGGACAGCGCACCGTTGAGGGCGGCGAACCAGATGCTCGTCAACTGCGGATCGGGGTCCGTGGGGTCGAGGTCCCGCGTGTCGATCAGGCCCCACAACACGCTGCCGACCTGGAAACTGCTGACACCTACATAGGGCGGGTAATAGCCGTAGCCGGGTCCCCACCAGCCGCCATAATAGCCCCAGCCATAGTAGTAGTACCAGACGTCAGCCTGGTTCGCACCTACCACCAGCCAAACGTCTGGGGTTACGGTGGCCGTATCAGGAGTGACATCCTGGAAGCCCGCGGCCACCATCTGCGCGCGCAGTTCCTCGAGGATCGCCGTGTTCACGTTGTCTGGCAGTTCTTCCGGATCGGTACCCGGGGTCAGATCCAGCAGGACAACATTGTCCTCCATGGCAAAGGTATGCAGATTGTCATAGTCGGCGCCCGGAACCCGGGACGTTATGGTCAGGGCCGTGTCGCTGGCGGATTCGGGTCCGCCGGGGTAGCACGCGGCCAGAGCCAACAGCGCCAGAAACACCGCGGCTGGCCACAGGATACGTCGGATGATCACTACGGATACCTCCCTAGGGGATGGCAGGGGTTTCATTGTGCAGCGCATATTAACAGGATCGACGGGCAATCGCCACCATCTACATGGGCAGCGATTCGTCCTTGGCGTTGGCCCCGATCGCACTTATTCTCAAGAATGCGTCGCTTGGAATGGAGTCCGCCGACCGACCCCGCGAAGGAACCATGGCCCACTCTGAATCCCGGATCGTAATCTACGCCGCCCTGGCGGGGAACCTGCTCATTGCGGTAACCAAGTTCGTGGCGGCTTCCATCACCGGCAGCAGCGCCATGCTCAGCGAGGGTGTCCATTCCCTGGTGGACACGGGCAACGGGGTTCTGCTGCTGCTGGGCCTGCATCGGGGAGCCCGTGCGGCGGACCGTGACCACCCCTACGGCTACGGCAAGGAGATCTACTTCTGGTCCTTCGTGGTGGCCATTCTCGTTTTTGCCCTGGGCGCCGGCATCTCCATACTCGAAGGCGTGCGCCACATCCTGCATCCCCAGCACGTGGAGAACGTGCGGGTCAGCTACTACGTGCTGGCCTTGAGTTTCCTGTTGGAGGGTACCGCCTGGTCCCTGGCCCTGCGGTCATTCCGCCGCGCCAAGGGCCGCCTGGGGTACCTGGAGGCGGTTCGCCGCAGCAAGGACCCCACGACCTTCGTGGTGCTCTTCGAGGACTCGGCGGCCATGCTGGGCATCATCGTGGCGTTCGTCGGCATCTTCCTGAGCCAGGTGACGGGCCTGGCCTGGCTGGACGGCGCCGCGTCGGTGGTCATCGGCCTCATCCTGGCAGTGACGGCCTGGCTGCTGGCCACCGAAACCAAGGACCTGCTCATCGGCGAGAGTGCCGGCCCCGAAGTGGAAGCCGAGGTACGTTCCCTGGCCGCCGCCCGCGACGAGGTGGTCGGCGTCAACCGCATCCTGACCCTGCACATGGGTCCCGAGAACGTGGTGCTGAACCTGGGCCTGGATTTCCACGATCATCTTTCCGCCGCGGATGTGGAGCGCACTACTGCCGAGCTGGCCGCCGACATCAGGACCCGCAGGCCAATGATCCGGGAGATCTTCATCCAGGCGCGGGAACCGCGGGACGGAGTGAAGTCATGAGCCGGCTGCATGGTCAGCGTATGTTTTGTGGCCTGTTGATGGTGGTTGTACTGGCGGTACCGGCACTGGCCCAGGAGTGGCGGATCCACACGGTGCAGCGAGGCGAGTACCTGACAATCATCGCCCGCCGCTACGATGTGACGGTGCCCGAACTGCGCGAGTGGAACGAGCTGCGCAGTGACGAGTTGGCCATTGGACAGAGACTGCGCATCCCCCAGGAGGACCAGGAGTGGTACGAGGTCCGGCGGGGCGACACCCTGCTGGAAATAGCCCTGCGCCATGACATCGCCCTGGAGCTGCTACGGCGACTGAACCGGCTCGAGGGAGACAGTATCCACGTCGGCCAGCGGTTGCGACTGCGGCCCGCCCCCACCGACGAGCCGGTCCATGTGGTGCGGCGTGGCGACACCCTCATGAGCATCTGCCGCCGCCACGGCCTGCGGCTGAACGAACTGAAACGCATCAACGACCTGCGGGACGACCGTATCTTCGTGGGCCAGCAGCTGCGCCTGGTGGAAGTGGATCGCACGACCCACATAGTGGAACGTGGAGATGCCCTGACCGAGATCGCCAAGGCCTACGGCCTGACCCTGGATGAGCTCAAGTCCATCAACGGCCTGACCAGCAATGTCATCCACCCCGGACAGGAGCTGCAGCTCAAAACCAACGGGGCACCGCGGCTGGCGACCTACACCGTGCGCCGCGGTGACAACCTGACGGAGATCGCACGCCTGCACCAGATGAGCCTGCGGGAGTTGCGCCAGGTGAACAACATGCGAGGCTCGCTGATCCACCCGGGACAGGAGCTCACCGTACGACCGCGCCTGGGTACCGCGCCGAAGAACGGCAAGTTTGACTGGGACGACCTGAAGATCATCGTGCCCGGCATCCAGCGGCTTGACACCGCCAACGGACCCTACTACTGGGAGACCCCTCGCGCGCCGGCCCAACCCGGCCAACACTACGCCGAGAAGTCCAATATTTCGCCACGAGTGGCCTACAGTCACGGCAAGCAGTTGTGGAACCGGTTCTCGCGGACCATCGCGACCATGCCGCCCCTGGGCAACAAACTGACCGGTTGGCACTTTGTCCTGGATCCGGGCCACGGTGGCATCGATCCGGGCGCCATCGTCAAGGGACGCGACGCCGAGGGTAAACCCTACTACGTGGTGGAGGACGAGTACGCCTACGACCTGGCCCTGCGCACCGCCGCCCTGCTCATGCTCAACGGCGCCGAAGTGACCCTGACCGTCTTCGCTCCGAACCACCTGCTGCGAAGCAACGAACCGGTGAACCGCACTTTCGTACATGACCGGCTGGAGGTCTTCAACGACGAACGTTGGAACCGGAGTTCCTCCCCGAGTACCTGGCCCAAGGGCGGGCAGAAATACTTGCGGGCCCGGATCAACGTGGCAAAGCGTGCTTTGGCGGACGTGACGCCGGGCCGACAGGTGTTCCTGAGCTTCCACGCCGACAACGTACCCGCCGCCGGCGACGCGGTGACCCTTTTCTACCAGCGCAACCGTCAGTCCATCGATACCACAAGCCGGGAGTTCGCCCGTCGCCTGCTGCCGGAAATGGGTGCCGGCGCCCGCATCAAGGGCAAGAATCTGGGTGTGCTGCGGGACAATCCCACACGCTACAAACTGCTGGTGGAAATGCGCAATCTGGCCTTTCCGGAGCATATCTGGGCGGTGCGCTATTCGGAGCTGCGCCAGCGAGACGCCGAGAAGGTGGTACGGGCCCTGATTTCCGTGTTGGGCAACGGAACCGGTTGATCGTCCGCGCTTCTATCCCTATCTGCGGTACAGCGCCTTGATCGCACCGAAGCTGGTATCCTCGGCGGGTACCGAACCGGCCAAGGCCTGGTCCAGCGTCGGCCGCACGTCGTCGGGTCGCAGGGCGGGAAAACCATCGGCCCGGGAAAACTCGTAGCGGATTATGCCGGTACCGTCGATCACGAAAATATGGTCGACATTGGCATCCAGGGTCCTGGCCACACCGCTGGTTTTGCCACCGTAAAGCAGAACCGACTGATCCACGCCGGAGCTCGCTTCGAAGGCATGCACCTGCTCGGCCGTGCCATCCCACAGATCAACCAGTATGAAACGCAGGGGTGTATCCTGATACTCGTCGGCGAGGGCCTCCGCACCGGAAGCCGTATCCAGACAGAATGGTCAGGAGAAGCCTATGAAAACCAGCAGATAGACGTCGCCCTGCCCGAATACCACGTCGACCGTA
>QNDV01000204.1 GCA_003646045.1 bacterium | reverse complement strand
CGGTGCCGGCGGTGCGACGTCGGCCACGGGGGTCGGCTCAACCGGTACCGGCGGTGCGACGTCGGCCACGGGAGTCGGCTCAACCGGTGCCGGCGGTGCGACGTCGGCCACGGGAGTCGGCTCAACCGCTGCCGGCGGTACGACGTCGGCCACGGGGGCCGGCTCAACCGGTGCCGGCGGTGCGACCTGCGATGTCTGCGAAGGCACGACATCCTGAGTATCGTCCAGGTTTGTCTGATGGTCGGTGACCGGCGTGGCGGCCGGGTCCGGCAGCGGTGACGGTGCAGGAGACGGCACATCCGGTGTCGGATCCAGGGACGCAACCGCATCGGCGGGCTCTTGATCGCCGGTGGCGAAAGGATCCACCTGCAGGGTGGCGTCGTCCTCCGCTTCGCCCGAGAACGGATCGAACCGGGTCAGGCCCAGATCGTTGTGCTCGGACTCGTCACTGGTAGGCGGCACCAGGTTGTCGGCATCGAAGTCCACACCTGTCAGGGCGGCGCAGGCCTTGCCCAGATCCCGCAACCGGTCCGTCTGGTTGTCGAAGTCGGTGGCCAGCGATCCGAGGCGACCGTTGAGATCCCGGGCCAGGGGTATCAGCTCCGTGAGCTCGCGGGTCACGTCGTCCACCCGCTTGTCGCCGGCGTTGTCGAGGCGATCCTGCAGCGAAGCCAGATGCCGCTCCCAACGCTCGTGCAGCGAGGGACCGTCTTCCGCGGAGCCCCCCAGACGTTCAGTGGTCTTGCGGAAGCTCGTGGACAGCTCTTCCAGGGTCTGGGTCATGGGCAGCAAGCGCTCGCCGCGTTGGCCGAGGCGGGCCACTTCCATGGCGATCTGGAAGGCCAGCTTGGTTTCGCGTTCCACCAGATCATTCAGTTCCTTGACCACATCTTCCTCGCCGCCGCTGCCGCATGCCTCACGCAACTCGCTGCGCAGATGGGTCAGGACCTGGCGGGCATCTTCCAGACTATCGCCGCCATCGGCACTGGTCAGGGATGCGGCCATTTTCTCCAGGCGGGACTCCAGTCCCACCGCTGCGGCGCTCTGCACTCCCACCTGGTCGGTGAAACTCAGATTCCAGCCGGCGACGTCGGACACGGCACGCACCAATGTCTCGGATTCCCCCCGATCCTTGGTGCGGATGGCGTCGGACTCGCTCTGTGCCGATTCCCGTACGTCGAGCTGACGTGCTAATTCGTCGGCCAGGGTGCCCACGGCGGGATGGTCGAAGCGGCCCTTGAGCTCATCACGGTTGTCGGCGGCGGCGGCGCGGGCCAGGCGCTGGAGTTCACCTTCCAGGCCGGCGGCACGGCGCTGCCTTGCCTCCAGAAGGCGCCAGGCACCCACATTCTCGTCCACGAAGGTGGCAAGGGCGGGATGGCTCTTGAGAGTATGGCTTTGCCAGCCACGCTCGTCGTCTATGCGCAGGTCGGCGATCATTTCGACCAGATGGGCGTCCTGACCGGCCCGGGCTCCGGCCCGGCCCACCGCGCGGGCAATGGCCCAGGCACCCAACAGTGTCAGCAACATGGTGGCCAGCAGCACGATGTACACCAGGTTGAGGGGATTGCGGTCCAGGTTCAACAACTGGTCCACCTGGCTGAGGCCCTGCGGTTGCCAAAGGCTGACCGGGTCCACTCCCAGGGCAGTCATCAGGGCTCCGCCACTACCGACGGCCGCAACCAGGATCGAGAATGCGAACAGCACTCCCAGGCCGGTTCCGGAAACACCGGGTACCCGGCGTCGGGACTCGGATTCCGTTTCGGCATCGACCTCAGCTTCGTATTCGGGCTCGGCATCCAGGTCCGCGGCTTCGTCGACGAGGGTTTCGTCGAACCCGTCCAGGTCCCCGGTAATTTCGTCGTCCACGGCCTCCGGGTCCTCTTGCGATCCGAAGTCATCGTGTTCGTCAGCCAAAGACTCGAAATCCAGGCTGTCGCTCCAGTCGTTCTGCTCGTTCGCGCTCATTCCCGATTCCTTTCCCGTTGAGCGGGCCCGCCGGATCCGGCTCCGACGAACGCGGGCGTGTTCGCTTCGGCCGGGACATCGGGGACGTCCCGGTCCAGCGGCGCGGTGCGGCCAGTCGTCCCGTTCTTCGGCGCGAAACGGAAGAACCAAAGGGCAAAATGCGCCCTTGTCGGAAACCACAGTGGCGGTTTTCCGACCGCCCAGCGCTACCCCTGGGCCCAGCACGCCGGACCGCCGCAGCTTATCGACTGCAACAGAACGGGTTACAAGACCAGCACTACGGCACAATCCCTGCTTCCAGTGGCGTTACGGAAGGAGCCGATCATGCCTAGCCATACGAGCCACACGAGCCAACCTACCTACCGTTGCCTGTTTCCGGATTGGTCCGGGCCCCGCCCCGTGAACTGGTTCTTCATGGAGAACCTGCTGAAAGCACGCGCGGGATCAGCTTTTCCCACCAACGGGTTCGGCGCCGATGAAGAGGTGAACGTCTATCTGGCTGATCTTCTCACGCGTTTCATGACGGGAACCATCGACCAACGGGTCCAGCCCGGTACCGCCGCCCGCCTGTTGCCGCCGGATGGCATGCTCACCAGGAGGGATCGGGCCGAATGGTACCGCGCCAACGGTGATCACCGCTTGTTGGCCCTGGGACTGGCCGATCGGGGTGACACCCTGCGCCGCCTGCGGATTACACATGGCAACACTGGGGCCGAGATGCGCACGGAGGACCTGGAAACCGGCCATCTGTGCTACGACACCGCCGCCAATCTACTGCAGGGCAGGCCCGGAGCCTTGAGTGACCTGGCGCCGGTACTAAGGAAACTGGCTGACCATTTCGAGGATTATGTCCTGGTGATTGCCCGCCTCGCGACCCTGAGGCTGGGTCTGGGCGCAGTACTGGACAGGGAAGATCTGGACGGCCTGATGCCGCAGAAACCACAACAGGCTCCCCGGGCCGACATGGACACGTTGCTGGACATGATCAGCGAGTACCTGCGCACCCGTGACCACGACCTGCGCGGCAGGATCCAGGCCCTGGCTACTGATCTGGGCATCCCGCCGGCCAGCCTGGGGCTGGACGAGACCAGCCCCGTCAGCGCCCGTCGCAGAAACTGACGATATCGTTGAAGAGCGTACCTGAGCCGTGATTGTCCAGGATGGCGTGTCCACCTTCAGGAAATGAGCGGAACAGGGAACCATCGTGGCGCGCCTTGCGCTGCAGGACACGCAGGCTGTCGGGGCTGGCCCGGTCATCGTCGTCGCACTGGGCCGCGTAGATGGGCACCTTCAGGCTGCCAATCCTCCCCCGCACCCGATCCATGCCCTCCATGAGATCCGCATTCCAACCCAGCCAACTATGTACGAAGCCCAACCGGTGCAGCTTGAACCGCACCAGCATCCGCTGCAGGATCGATTCGCGGGGCATGATGGCCGGTGCCAGCAGGATCAGGGTGGAAACGCTTTCGTGCAGGGAAAGATGCAGGGCCAGGGTGGCGCCGAAACCCAGACCCACTACGTGGATCCGTCCGCCGCCACGGGCCAGCAGCCGAAACCGCTGGCGAACAAGCTCAAGGGCTGCTTCCCAGGACACCTCACAGATGGTATCACCCTCGGTGCCGTAGTCCGGCAGACGCACCACACTGATGGTATAGTCCGCATCGTAGAGTACATCCGCCAATTCGTAGAGATCACCGGGACCAGTGGATACGCCGTGGATCAGCAGTACGCTGCCGCGACTCCGGTCCGGCGCACGCAGGACACTGCGGTTACCCTCCGGAATGGCGCGTCCGTTCTCGAAGGCCTGCAGCAACCGCTGGTTGGCACGCAGGGTGATGGTATGGCCGCGGGGAGAATCAGGTCGACCGGTGCGGGTACGGGCCAGGTCCCAGGCCGACAGGGCCAGCCTTTGCGTGCGTTGGGACTGATCCTCTTCCTGGCGATCCGGCGTGCGGTTGCGTTGGTTGTTGCCGCGTCCGCGCGGGCCACCCCTGTTGTCCGCCATTCTCTTGTTTCCTCTCAACACCGTGAGTCGATGTCCCCGGTCGGGCCGGGCTCGTTCGAATCAATGTCGGCCAGACAGGTGCAGACCATGTCGGGCCACTCCTCCTGCGCCAAGCGGGACAGGATACCATGATCACCGTACTTGCCCGACAGCACGAAAGCCGTGCGCATACCCAGTCGTCCGGCAGTCACCAGATCGGCAACAGGATCGTCAGAGATAAATAGGCACTCCCCCGCAGGGATGCCAAGGCTTTTCAACGCCTCATGATAGATGGTTTCCGCCGGTTTGCCTATGGTGGTAAAGCCGCTGTGGCCGCTGGCTGCTTCCAGGGCGGCGGCCCACGCCCCGGGGCCCAGACGCCGCTGACTGCGCTCGTCCAGCCAGAAACCGTTGCGGTGCAGGCACACCACGGGCACGCCTTCGTCCAGGATGACAGCCAGGGCGCGGTCCAGATCATCGGGTGCCAGCCGGGGATTCACACCCAGGACCAGCGCCTCGACTGTCGCCTCACCGTCCAGGACGAATCCGGCGGCTCGCCACCAGTCCGCCAGGCGGGGATGGCCCAGCCACAGGATACGCCGCAGTTGGCGCTGGACCAGCCAGCGGCGACCGGCGTCCAGGGCGCCCACCAGATGCTGTTCGGTGACGGGAAAACCGACAGCCGCCAGGCTATCCACCAGTTCCCGCGGCGTGAAAGTCGTGTTGTTGCTCACCAGTCGCCACGGCAGCCCCTGCGCCTCGACACCCTCCAGCCACTGCACGGCACCGGGAACGGGTTCGTAGCGCTTGTCGCGAACCAGCACACCCTCGATGTCCAGGAGATAGGCCCGCACCGCCCCAGGCTTGATCATGACCTTGTCTCCCCTGACGCCCGGCGTCCCCCCGCAGCCACCTCGGCGAGCAGCTCGTCCCAGCGCGGGGCCAGCCGGGGCCAGCACCAGGGATCAACATCCCGATCCAGGGAGCATACATGACCGCAGTCGTCACCGGTGATCAGGGTCGACAGCAGGTCGGCCAATTCGGCGGGGTCGTCGTAGAAATGGCGGCCACGACACAGCGGACCGTAGAGCGCCGGATAGACCTGGTCCCGCGGCAGCACCGGATAGCACCCGGCATGGATGGCCTCGGCCACCGCGATGCCGAAGTACTCCTGCGCCGCGCAGCTGACCACCACGTCCGCCCGCGCCAGCCAGGCCTCATAGTCCTGGCGGCTGTCCACATGGCCGGCGGCCAGGCAGCGCGGGCCCAGGCGTTGCCGCAGGTCGTCGAAGGTCTTCTCGTTGCCCCGCGACTCCCCTAGCAGGCAGACATCGAAATCCAGGCCATCATCCAGCAGTTGCATCACCGCCCCGGTGAACCAGTCGGGACGCTTGT
>QNDV01000203.1 GCA_003646045.1 bacterium | reverse complement strand
TGGACTGGCGTGTCTACGCCAAGACCGATCGCCACTACCAGAAGGTCTTCACCGAGGAGACTAATCTGCGGGCTACCCTGCTGGTGGACTGTTCGGCCAGCATGGACTTCACGGGGGACGAGTCGCGACCCACCAAGAAGCTTTACGCGACCTGGCTGGCCGCGGCCCTGAGCTATCTGCTGCTGCGCCAGAACGACGCCGTGGGCCTGGTGACGTTCGACGAGAAACCGCTGGCGCGGGTACCGGCCCGGTCGGTACGGCGACAGCTGTTCCAGGTACTGAAGGTGCTGGAAGATCTGCCACCTGGTCGCGGCACGGCCCTGGGTAAGGTCCTGCACCGGGTAGCCGAAACCGTGCAGCGACGGGGGTTGGTGCTGCTGCTGAGTGACCTGATGGATGACCCGGAGCAGGTTCTGGCCGGGCTGAAGCATTTCCGTCACCGGGGCCACGAGGTAGTGGTATTCCAGATCCTTGATCCGCGGGAAGTGGATCTGGACTTTGCCGGCGAGGTGGAGTTCGAGGATCTTGAGCGTCCCGGCCACCGTCTGCGTGTCGAGCCGGCCCATCTGGCCGCAAGCTATCGCCGTCGCCATTCCGCCTGGCGGGATACCCTGCGCCGGGAATGCCGACGCCAGTTGGTGGACCTGGTGGAAGTAACCACCGATACGCCCTTCGAACGCAGCCTGGGTGCCTACTTGCGCAAGCGGAAGCGGCTGTACTGATGCCCCTGTCTTTTCTCAATCCCGCCCTGCTCTTCGGTACCCTGGCGGCGTCACTGCCGGTGATAATCCACTTCCTCAGCCGTCGCCGCGTACAGCGGCGCTTCTTCAGCGATCTGCGGTTCCTGGACGAAGTGCAGGCACGACAGGCACGCAGCCTGGGTATTCGGCGTTGGCTGCTGTTGCTGCTGCGGGTGCTGATACTGCTGCTGGTGGCCCTCGGAGTAGCGGGGCCGCGCTGGGGCGGCCTGGCCGTGGGCGGAGGGCGGGCAGTGCTCTTCGTGGTGGATACCAGCGCCAGCATGGCGACCCAAACCGCGGAGGGTACACGCCTCGACGAAGCCCGCCTGGTCACTGCCGACATGATCGCCTCGCTTCCGCCCGGGGCGGCGGTGCAGGTCCTCACCGCCGGTGGCAGGGTAGAGACGGTCTTCAGCGACTGGCTGCCTGCCGGCGCCGGGGCCGAACAGGGATTGGCCGCGGTGGTGCAGGAATACGGCGTCTTCGATCTGGATGCCGTCCTCGAGGCGGCGGCACGCCAGGCCGCACGGGCACCGACAGCCGGTGTGGAAGTGGTGATTGTCTCCGATCTTCAGCGTGGGCCCATGCCGGACCCCCGGGGGTTGGCCCGTAGTGCCGGCGACCGTTTGAGACTCCTGGTCCGGCAGGTGGGCGAGGGTACTGCGGGTGGCGGAGTGCAGCGTGTGCGTCCGCCTGCCCGCGTGCTGGTAGCCGGGGAACGTGTCGAAATAACGGCCACGGTGATTCCCGGGGTCGCCGGCGAGGTTTTTACCCTGGACCTGGACGGATTCCCCGTGGCCGAAGCGGCGGCGGCCGGGCAATCCGGATCACCCGTGGACATTATCTTTACCGTAACCGTGCCGGCGCCCGGTCTGCACCGGGGCCGGGTACTCAAGGCCGCCGATACGTTTCCCATCGATGATCAACGCTCCTTCGTCCTGGCCGTACCGGCGCGGGTCGGTGTCCTGCTCGCCCATGGTACCGACCGTCCGGGCGACCGTACCCTGGGGCGCGGGGGCTGGCGGGTGTTGGCTGCAGCCCTGGCACCGGGACGCGAGGACCTTTTCCGGTTGCGGGCCGTGTCCACTGACCGGTTGACCACCGCGGCGGTGGGTGCGGCGGATTTGACGGTACTGGTGGATCCGGATCCCCTGGGCCGGCAGATACGGGTGGCGTTGCAGGAAGACCTGGCGCAGGGCGGCTCCCTGCTGGTAGCGGCAGGGGATCCCGCCCAGGCCGACTACCTGTCCCGGACCCTGCTGCCGCTGCTGGAACTGCCTGCTCGGGCGGTCTGGCGCACGGCCCAGGCACCGGGTCGTCGCGGACAACTGGGCGCGGGTGCGGACCAGCTGCTGGCCGACCTGGGTGAGGACGCCCTGACCACTCTCGAGGATGTGAGCTGGCGCCGCTGGTTCCAGGTAGCGGCCGGAAGAGCCGAGGTGGTGCTGAGCACCGGCGCCGGCTCTGATCCGCTGATCCTGATGGGGGAAGCCGGGGAGGGGCGTTGGGGTCTGTTGGCGTTCAACCTGCTGCCCGAGGCTGGCGACCTGCCCGGTAGCCCCATGGCCCTGCCCCTGTTGCGACGTATCGCCACCCACTTGGCCCGACCTCCCGAACTGGCCGCGGCTGCGGATGTGCTGGTAGGTGATCCCCTGCGTATTCGTCCCCTGTCTCCCCGGGGCGAAGCGACCTTCGCCGCCGCCGATGCCCTGGCCCTGGTGGGCCCCGAGCCGCGGGTTCGCACCACGGCGGCGCTGGAATTCGAGGCGGGACAACCGGTGCTGGACGGGGGGAGGGCAGCGGCTCCCGGATTCGGGATCTTCCTGGCAGACACCGATACGGTGGGCCTGGTCGCCTGCGGCCTCGATCCGCGCGAGTCCATCGTCCAACGCACTCCCCCCGCCGCCTGGGGTGCGCGGTTGTCGGCGGTCGGCCTGGACTTCGCTGGGAACCTGACCGGCCTTGCCGCCGGCGACCTGGCCGAGAGCTTCGCGGGCCGTTCCCTGGCTCCCTGGTTCTTCATGGCGGCCTTCGTGCTGCTGGCGGTGGAACTCCAGCTGGGGCGGGGCGTCGCTTCTTCAGGTTGAAAACCACCCGATTTTGTCTAACTTTGACCGCGGGGTCGGCTACGGTGCCGGTCCCGGACCCCGCGAAGGAGCAGCTCCAGATGTGGAATTACTCGGACAAGGTCTTCGACCATTTCATGAACCCGCGCAATGTGGGCGAGGTGGAAAGCCCCGACGGTGTGGGTGAAGTGGGCTCCATGGCCTGCGGCGACGCCCTGCGCCTGAGCTTCCGGCTGGGTGATGACGGCCGCATTGCCGACGCCCGTTTCCAGACCTTCGGTTGCGGCAGTGCCATCGCCTCGAGCAGCGTGCTGACCGAGATGGTCAAGGGGCTGACCCTGGAGGAAGCGGCAAAGATCACCAATGAACAGATTGCCGGGGAACTGGATGGACTGCCCCGGGAGAAAATGCACTGCTCGGTCATGGGCCGCGAGGCTCTCGAAGCAGCCATGATCGACTACTACAAGCGCCAGGGACGGAATGTGCCCTGTGGCCTGCTGCAGGAGTCGACCGAGCTTTGCCACTGCTACCAGGTCAGCCGCGAAACGGTGCGCGAGGCCATCATGACCCACCGCCTGACCGAGATCGAGGACGTCACCCACCACACCAAGGCCGGCGGTGGTTGTGGTGAATGCCACCACGACATCGGCGACCTGATCCGGGACTGCCAGGACAAGTGGGAACGCGAGGATGCCGCGTCCGGTGGCCTGCAGGAGTTGGCGGAGCTGCCCGCAGCGGCGGTACCGGTAGCAGCCGCCGACGATCGCGAGGGCCGGATCCGCGAAGTGCTGGTGACGGATATCGCGCCGGCCTTGCGCAACGACGGCGGCGACATAGAGCTGGTACGCTGCCACAACGAGCGGGTCTATGTCCGGCTGACCGGCAACTGCGCCGCCTGCAAGGCGTCCGAAGCCACCATCAAGGGCTTCGTCGAGGCCCAATTGCGCGAATTCGTGGACGAGACGATCCAAGTCATCGAGGTGGACTGATCATGAGCGATGCACCAGGCACCTTCAACATGGCTGCCGGTCTGCCCGAACCGCTGCCCGAACCCATCTACATGGACAACAATGCCACTACGGCGGTGGCCCCCGAGGTGGTGGAAGTGATGCTGCCGCTGCTCACCGAGCACTACGGCAACCCTTCCAGCATGCACCGCTTCGGCGCGGCGGCGGGCCAGGCCGTGGATACGGCGCGGCAGCAGGTTGCCGCCCTGCTCGGCGCGGCCCACGGCAACGAGATCGTCCTGACCGGCAGCGGTTCCGAGGCCGACAACCTGGCCGTGGTGGGTACCCTGCACGCCTATCCGGACAAGCGCCATCTCATCACCACGGCGGTGGAACATCCGGCCGTGCTGGGCCTGGCCCGGGACCTGGAGAAACGCCACGGCTACGACGTCACTTTCCTGGGCGTGGACAACGACGGCCGCCTGGATCCGGACGAATTGCGGGATGCCCTGCGGGACGACACGGCGGTGGTGTCGATCATGATGGCCAACAACGAGACCGGCGTGCTGTTCGACAGTGCAGCCATCAGCGAAATGGTCAAGGAGCGGGGTGCTGTTTTCCACGTGGACGCGGTGCAGGCCGCCGGCAAGTTGCCGCTGGATATGCAAAGCCTCACGGGCGTCGATCTGCTGTCCGTTTCCGGCCACAAGTTGCACGGGCCCAAGGGCGTGGGCGCACTCTATGTGCGACGCGGTACCAAGATCCGCCCCCAGATCGTCGGTGGCCACCAGGAGCGCGGCCGGCGGGCCGGTACCGAGAACGTGGCCGCGGTGGCGGGCTTCGGGCGGGCCTGTGATCTGGCCATGGAGAACCTGGAACTGGAGAACACAGTGGTCCGCGACCTGCGCGACCGCCTGGAGGCGGCGTTGCTCCAACGGATACCGGACTGCCTTGCCAACGGCGCCGCCTGCGAACGTCTGCCCAACACTTCGAACATCAGCTTCCATTACATCGAGGGTGAAGGCATCCTGCTGCTGCTCGACCGGATAGGTATAGCGGCCAGCAGCGGTTCGGCCTGCACCAGCGGCAGCCTGGAACCCAGTCACGTGTTGCGGGCCATGGGCGTGCCTTTTACCCAGTCCCACGGCTCGATCCGTTTCTCGCTTTCCCGGTACAATACCGTGGAACAGGTGGACTATGTCGCCGCTTCCCTGCCCGTGATCGTGGAGCGGTTGCGGCAGATCACGCCCTTCAACGCGGAACGGGCGACATTCTAAGCCGGCGGTCCGCGAGGCGGTGCCGTCGGCAGAGGAAGATATGAATCCGAATCAAGGTGCGTGTGGCGGGCCCGAGGGCCTGCTGCGCGCTTTCCTGCTGCCCGGTACCGCTGGCGACGGCCTGATGGAGGCTGCCGCGAGGCTGGAGTCCGCGCGTCTCGAGACCACCGACGACGTGCTGCTGCTGACGGGACTCTTCGGAGGAGCCACTGCCGCCCTGCTGGCGACCTGGCGCGAACGGACGGGCGGATCCGCACTGCTGGTGACTCCCGATCGGGACGGAGCCCTGCAGCTGGTGGAGGATCTGGAGGTCTGGCTGGGCGGG
>QNDV01000202.1 GCA_003646045.1 bacterium | reverse complement strand
GTACTCGAGGACCCGGACGAGATGCTGGAGACCGCCACCCGGCTGGCCGGTATCTGCGAGGACCTGGATGTCACCTACGTGTTCAAATCCAGTTTCACCAAGGACAACCGTACCAGCGCCGATTCCTACCGGGGCCCGGGTCTGGAAGAGGGCCTGCGCCTGCTCGAACGTATCGGAGCAGCGGTGGGAGCACCGGTGGTCACGGACATCCATCATCCCGGGGATGCCGACGCCGTGGCCGAAGTGGCCGAAGTGTTGCAGATCCCGGCCTTCCTGTGCCGGCAGACCTCGCTGCTGGAAGCGGCCGGTCGCACCGGGCGTGTGGTGAACATCAAGAAGGGACAGTTCCTCGCGGCGCAGGACATGCGTCACGCCGCGGGCAAGGTGGCGGGTGTCGGTGGAGAACGAATCCTGCTCTGCGAGCGCGGCACCTTCCTGGGCTACCGGGACCTGGTGGTGGATTTTCGTTCGCACCGGATCATGCACTCCCTGGGATATCCCGTGGTGATGGATGCTACCCATGCGGTCCAGTCGCCGGGCAGTACCGGCACCACCACCGGCGGTAATCCCGATCTCATCCCCCTGCTGGCCCGCTGTGGTCTGGCGGCGGGAGCGGACGCACTCTTCCTGGAGGTCCATCCCGAACCCGCACGGGCCCGGAGCGATGCCGGCAGCCAGTTGCCCCTGGACGGTTTTGGCGAGCTGCTGGCCGAACTCGTAAGGTATCGCCAACTCTACCTGGAGGCATCCTCGTGACTCGTGACCGTGAACCCCGTACCTGGCCCCCCCGCAGCGGCGATGACTTTCGCCAGGAAGCGGTGGTGCGACTGGGTGAGGACCTGGCTGATCGATTTGCGCGGGTGCGCCTGCTGGTGTTCGATGCCGACGGGGTGTTGACACCTGGCAACCTGGTCTATGGCCCCCGGGGAGAAGCACTGAAGGAATTCCATGCCCACGACGGCCTGGGTCTGGTGCTGGCGCGGACCGCCGGCATCAAGCGGGCAGTGCTCACCGGCCGCAACAGCGCCATCGTGGAGAGGCGGGCCACGGAACTGCGCTTCGATTCGATCAAGCTGGGACGCTTCGACAAGCTGGTCGCGCTGCACGAGATCCTTACGGAGACCGGAGTGGCAGCGGAGTCCGCCCTCTACGTCGGGGACGACCTCATCGACCTGCCTGCCATGTTCGAGGTGGGAATCGCGGTGGCGGTGCCGGCGGCGCCGGCCGAGGTGCGCGAACAATGCGACTATGTCACCGTCGCAGCCGGTGGTGCGGGAGCCGTGCGCGAGGTGTGCGACCTGGTACTCAAGAGTTCGGGCCTGTTCGGTGATGCCTTGCGCCGGGTGGGGGAGAAAGCCTGGATGCCCACAGCCGCGGAGTTGTCGTCGGACGAGGACCCGGAAGGCCCGCCACCAGAGGTGATACAGTGAACGAGCCCGGTGCATCCGCTGCCATACCTGACCACGATGCGGCCATTATCGCCATCGGACAGGAGACGCTGGAACAGGAGGCGGCGGCCCTGGCAGCCCTGGGGACCGGGCTAGATAACCGGTTTGCCCAGGTGGTGCGTGCCCTGCACGGGTGCCAGGGCCGGGTGCTGGTAACGGGGTTGGGCAAGTCGGGTATCGTGGCGCGGAAACTCGCGGCCACCCTGACCAGTACGGGCACACCCAGTCATTTTATCCACCCGGTCGAGGCGGCCCACGGCGACCTGGGTATCGTGCGGGGCAGTGAACTGATCGTCGCCATCAGTCGCAGTGGCAATAATCCCGAGGTCACCGCATTGCTGGCCCGCTGTCGCGAATTCGGCATGACGGCCATCGCCCTGTGCGGCAGTGTGGACAACCCCCTGGCGGTGACGGCGGACCTGGTACTGCCCGTGCCGGTGGAGCGCGAGGCGTGCCCCCTGAACCTGACTCCCACCACCAGTGCGGTAGCGGCCATGGCCATGGGGGACGCCATAGTCGTGGCCCTGATCAGGATGCGCGGTTTCCGACGCGAGGATTTCGCCATGTTCCACCCCAGCGGCGTGCTGGGGCGCAGCCTGCTGGTGCGCGTGGAGGATCTCATGCACAGCGGGGACGAGTTGCCGGTGGTCCATCGGGATCTGACCCTGCGCGAGTCCCTGCCTGAGATCGTGGAAAAGCGTCTGGGTGGGGTTTGCGTCGTGGACGATGACGGATGTCTGGCCGGCCTTTGCGTGGACGGGGACATCAAGAGAATCCTGCTCCAACGCGAAGACGCGCTGGATCGCCCCATCAGTGAAGCCATGAACGACAAGCCCACAACCATCGGGCCGGATACCCTGGCGCTGGCTGCCCTGCACCGGATGGAGGAACGTCGCCGCGGTCCGGTTACCCTGCTCATAGTGACGGATGAGGACGACCGTCCCGTGGGTCTGCTGCACATCCATGACGTGCTGAGGGCCGGGTTGCTCTGATCCCTGGCGTCCAGCTCCGACAGAAAATCCAAGGAAAAACATAAAAAATCAAAAGTCCTCTGGCGGTTTTCCCGATAATCTCTTGAGTTGACGTTTGTTGGGAGAGTGGCACAACTCGTGCTTGACGAGCGCCCACCGCCGGTGTCAGTGTCTCCGGTACGGCCCTGCCCATGGTCCTGCGGGCAGCGGGAAAGGACTGGCGTGACCGAAGCGACCGTGCCTGCCCGGCGGCGCTTGAGAAGGCGCTTGTGGTGGCTGCTGGTGGTGGCCGTCATGGCGCTGGCAACCAGGTTGCCCCTGTCACTGGCCCGGAAGTTGGGACGCGATCTGGCGCGGATCGCCCTGAGGGTCCGGCCGGTGGAACGTAGGCAGGCACAGGCCAACCTGGCGGCGGCACTGCCGGAACTCGATGCCCTCCGGCGTCGGCGTTTGCTGGAGGAATCGACCCGGCGGCTGGGTGAGAACCTGGCCGACACCCTGGCTGTGCCGCGTCTGCTGGAGCGGGCCGGCCTCGTAACCGAGGAATCCTGCCCGGGCACGGACCATCTGCCCCTGATCGAGGTCCTGGCCCGACTGGCGGCCCGCGGTAATGGTGTCATCCTGTTGATGGGCCACATAGGCTGTTGGGAACTGCTGGGAGCCTGGTTGGCGGCGGCCATGAAGGAGCGTGGCCTGGGCGCGCTGGGTGCGGTGACCGGGACGGTACACAACCCCGCCGTGGACCGGCTGCTGCAACAACGACGGCGATCCCTGGGGCTGGAAGTACTGCCGCGCACCGAGGGGGCGACCCCCCTGCTGCGGCACCTGCGACGCGGTGGGGTGGTGGCCGCGCTGATCGATCAGAATACGAGTGTCGCAAGTCGCCCCGTGGATTTTTTCGGGCGGCCGGCGCCAACGCCCACCGGGCCGGTGCGATTGGCGCGGCGGTACGGCATCCCCCTGCTGCCGGTGGCCATCGGCCGGTATGGCGAGGGACATCGCGTGGTTCACCTGCCTCCCCTCGAGCCGGGCGCAGGTACGGAGCTGAGCATGTTGGAAGCAGCCAATACCGCGGTGGAGGAGTTTATCCGGCGGAACCCGGCCGAATGGGTCTGGTTCCACCGCCGCTGGGAGCAACGGGACTGATGAAGCAGGTAATGGGACCCATGAAAAGCAGCATGTCCTTCCGCGCGGTTCTGCCGTTGGTCCTGGCCCTGGGATTGATCACCGGCTGTGCCGAGGACCAGCCGCCGACCATCGGGAAGGAAGCCGGGGGCCGGGTGCCGGAACAGGAATTCGTGGACTATCGTCTCATCGAGACCAGCGACGGTGTACGCCAGTGGGTTCTCGAAAGTGACAGGATGCAGAAGTTCAGTGACCGGGAGGACGTGTTGCTGGTGACGGTGAAGATGGAGTTCTTCGAGGATGGCGCCTATTTTTCGACCCTGACCTCGGACAGCGGGCAGGCCGACCTCAAGAACAACGATATCCACAGCTGGGGAGACGTGGTGGTGGTGACCGAGGACGGACGCCGGCTCGAATGCAGTGAACTCTTTTTCGACAACGAGACCGGGCTGATCACCAACGATGTCTTCAATCGCTTCACTCGCGGACGTGACGTGACCACCGGCATCGGCCTGGAGGCCAGTTCCGACCTGGAGAACG
The DNA here is from genome assembly GCA_003646045.1 of bacterium. Next base: position 1,286 of record QNDV01000202.1, on the reverse strand, counting down.
TCGTCATCCGGGAGGACGTGGTTTTCGACGTGGCGGACGAGGTCGTGGATCAGGAGACAGGTCCATGAGCGGGCCGTCCGTTGGCAGCCATACTCTCGAGACGCGGGGACTGCGCAAGGTCTATCGACGCCGGGCAGTGGTGGACGGAGTCGATCTGGAGCTGAAACAGGGCGAAATTGTCGGGCTCCTGGGGCCCAACGGCGCCGGCAAGACCACGTCATTCTACATGATCGTCGGCTTCATATCCCCCGATGCGGGCAAGGTGCTGCTGGACGGCGAGGACCTTTCGCGCAAGCCCATGTACAAGCGGGCCCGCCTGGGTATCGGCTACCTGCCCCAGGAGTCTTCCATCTTCCGCCGCCTGACGGTGGAAGAGAACATCATGGCCATCCTGCAGAGCATGAAGATGAGCCGCAGCCGGCGGCGGGAGCGCCTCGATGAACTGCTGGAGATGATGGGAGTGGCCCACATCCGCAAGAGCCACGGCTACCAGCTTTCCGGTGGTGAGCGACGACGGGTGGAGATTGCCCGCGCCCTGGTCACCGAGCCCAAGTTCATGCTCCTGGACGAACCCTTCGCCGGTATCGATCCCATCGCCGTGGCGGATCTGCAGTCGGTGGTGATCCAGTTGCGGGAGCAGGGCCTGGGGGTGCTGATCACCGATCACAATGTGCGCGAGACGTTGCATATCACCGACCGTGCGTACATCCTCTTCGAGGGGCACATCGAATTGTCGGGCAGTGCGGAGGAAATAGTTGCTTCGGACAAGGCCAGGGAGATCTACCTGGGCGAGGCATTCAAGCTGTAACAGCGGCGCGTTGGTGCGCCGCCGACGGGGAAGGAACCCCGCCGCGAGCACGTACAGGAAGCGAGACTGAGCATGGCTCCCAACATCGGTTTGCGCCAGAGCATGGCCCTGCGGCAGCAGCTGGTAATGACCCAGCGACTGCAACAGGCGCTCAAGCTGTTGCAGGTCCCGACCCTTGAACTCGAGCAGATCCTGCGCGTCGAACTGCAGGGCAATCCCCTGCTCGAGGAGATCGAGCCCGATGAGGAACTGGAAGAGGAGATCCGCCAGGACGAGGAGCTCACCAGCCTCGAATCCAAGGAGCGGGAGCAGGGCCCCGAGGACAGCGAGCGGGATTGGGGCGACAGTTTCGAGGACGGCTTTCGCGGCGTCACCAGCAACCAGAGCTACGAGGAGGAGGACGACTTCGAGCGTCCCCAGAAATATGTGCCCAGCGGACAGGAGACCCTCACGGAGCAACTCCACTTCGCGGTGCCCG
>QNDV01000201.1 GCA_003646045.1 bacterium | reverse complement strand
GTCAGGATCACGCGCACACCCAGGGTCATGCCCGGGGGTGGATCGATCCGGGCAACGTGACTTTCGAGGCCGCCCAGCACGACGCTGACCGGATCATCCTCGGGGCGGTGCAGGTCGGCACAGGGGATCTCCACCACGTCCCAGCGCAGGGGAGCCAGGTCCAGACGTTCCCGCTCGATGGCACCGTCCTGGCCCACCGTCACCAGCAGGGGACCGTGCCGATCAGTCTCGGTGGGATCGAGTCCCGACAACGAACCCAGATAGAACGGCCGCCCGTCGTCGGGCACCTGCCCCGGAGTATGGATGTGTCCCAGGAACCAGCCCTCGTAGTTGCAGGACAGCAAACCGGTACTGCTGACGGGGGCGTAGTGACTGCCCGTCGCGTCCAGATCGCCGTGCAACAGTCCGAAGGTTGTCCGGCCCGGCATCGCCGCAGGAGGAGGCGTGGCCAGAGGACTGTTGTCCCAATGTTCGCGGGGAAAAGACCAGCCCGTGATACGCACCGTCGGTCCACCTGGTCCGGTCACTTCGCGGGTGGTCCAGGTGCCGTCCGGTCCCAGCAACTCCAGGCGGGGATCCCTGGCAGCCAGCTTCGGCAGGGTGGTGGTGTCGTGGTTGCCTGCCACGGCCACCACCGGGATGCCGGCGTCGGCGAGAATACCCAGACCCTGGTCCAGGGGGCGGTGCGCCTCGAAGAGTTCGTTGCGGCGATTGACTACGTCTCCGGCCAGGGCCACGGCGTGGACCCCGAGATCCACCGCCTTCCCGCACGTACGCAACCAGGCCGCGCCCGGGCCCAGATCCCGGGGATCCCCGACAGCGGCTGGCACCCGGGACAGACGTGTCCCCAGATGCATGTCGCCCACGAAAAGGATCCTGGTCTCGTTCGGGTTCACGTCGCGCTCCGGAGGTGGTGGCAGCAAGAAACCGGCCGGCCCAGTATGGGGCCGGCCTTCAGTGCGCGTCAATCGGCAGGGGAGCTATTCCACGAGTTTGAGAATCTCCAGGGCGCGGGAAATTTCCTCATCGATACGATCCTGGTGGGTGGAGAGTTGTTCGAGATCCAGGTTCAGCAGGGACAAGGCGGCCGGGTCACAGCTGTTCGGCGGATAGGCCCCCGGCGCGCCGAGCTCCATCTCGTAGGAAATGTAGTCGGCCACATGGACCAGGCTGGCCAGCTGGGAGTGGGTCATGGCCGTCTCGGGGGAGTGGTGTTTGCGGACCACCTCGACCACGCTCGGCGGGAAGTTCCAGGCCCGGAACAGGGTGGCGCCGATGCCGGCGTGATTCAGGTTGAAGAGCTGCTTTTCACACTCGTACCACGACAGGTGCTGCTGGGCGGCGGCGGTGCAGACCTCGTCGAAGTCGTCGGGGAAATAGCGCTTCTCGATGAGTTTGCCCACGTCATGGAGCAGACCCACGATGAACGCTTCTTCCTGCTGCTTCTGCAGATGGGAAGCGGCCAGCACCTTGCTGATGGCGGCTACGGCAATGCTGTGCTCCCAGAACCGGCGCATGTCCACGTTTGCCGAGGACTCCTCGTCCTTGAAGTAGTCGAACACGCTGATGGCCAGGGCGGCCGAGCGCACCGCCTGGAAACCGAGGATCACCACGGCCCGGCTGATGGTCTTGATCTGTTTGGAATAGCCGTAGAAGGCCGAATTAACCAGATGCAGCACCTTGGTGGCCAGGGCCTGGTCCAGGGAGATGATCTCGGCGATTTCGGGCACGCCCACGTCCGGATTCTGCATCTTGGCGAACAGCTCCTGGTAGATCACCGGCAGCGTGGGGATATCCAGGACCACCCCCTTCAATTCGCGGGGATGCAGGTCCATCAGGGACTTGTTGATCTTGACCGTCACGGACGCTCCTTGGGGGAGGCTGGGCCACACGGGTACCTGTGGGGTTTATCGACCGCCGCTGTGGTGCTTTAACAGGAATCTGTTTTGGCTGGATCAGTCGCCGAATACGAGCAGGGGACCGTCGGTGGACCGGGGGCGCACTTCGCCGATTTCAACCGCGCAGAGGGCTCCGTGGGCCAGAACGGTCTCCTGGACCGCGGCGACCCGATTGGCGGGGACAGCCAGCAGCAGGCCACCGCTGGTCTGGGGATCATTGAGCAGGCCGATCATGGCTTCATCCACCGCGGGGGCGTAGCTGATGGATTCACCGGTGAAACCGGCGTTGCTGTTGGTGCCGCCACAGGTGAAGCCTTCGCCGCACAGCGCCACGGCCTCCGGCAGCAGGGGCAGGGCGCCGGGGTCGATGTGGAAGGTCAGGTCCGCGCCCCGCGCCATTTCCAGTCCGTGGCCCGTCAGGCCGAAGCCGGTGATATCCGTGGCCGCCGTCACGCCCAGGGGCTGGACCTCGGCGCCGCAGCGGTTCAGGGCGGTCATGCAGGTGACCAGCGCTTCGTAGCCCGCTTCGTCCAGGCGCCCCTTCTTCATGGCCGCCACCAGGGCCCCGGTGCCCAGGGGCTTGGTCAGCAGCAGACGGTCGCCGGCCGTGGCGGTGCTGTTGCGCAGGATACGGTCGGGATGGACCTCGCCGGTGACACTCAGGCCGAATTTTACTTCCGCGTCTCGTACCGAGTGCCCACCGGCCACGGCACAGGCCGCCTCGGTGCAGATCCCGGCGGCACCGGCCAGGATCTCGCCCAGCACCGTGTTGGACACGCTGGCCGGGGGATAACCCAGCAGGTTCAGCGCCAGCAGGGGGCGACCGCCCATGGCGTAGACATCGCTCAGGCTGTTGGCCGCGGCTATCCGGCCGAAGGTGCGCGGGTCGTCGACCACGGGAGTGATGAAGTCGGCGGTGCAGACCACGGCCCGCGTGTCGTCCAGACGGTACACGCCGGCGTCGTCCGACGTCTCGAACCCCACCAGGAGGTTCTTGGGCGCGGCGGCGCGGATGGATTCCAGAATCTCGGACAAGTCCCCCGGACTCAGCTTGGCAGCTCAGCCGGCGCTCTTGGCGAATTGGGTCAAAAAGACTTTCTCGTCGAACGACATGGTCACCTCCTTTCGTCGTCTGGTCCCTACATTCTCGGCACGTGGCGGCGACGTGTCAACGGTGGCGCGTCAGTAGGCCTCGCCGATGGAGAAGTAGACAGCCTGATCGTCCTTGCCCCAACCATAGTCGATGCGTGCATTGATCTTGTAGGTCTCGATAATCCGGAAGCGTACACCCAGGCCCGATGCGGGCAGGGTATCGCCCAGGGACATTTCCGACAAATCGTCGGCGGACCAGGCCAGGCCCGCGAAGGCCACGGCTCCCCAGCGGCCGGCGAAGTTCCAGCGGTACTCGGCCTCCACCATCATGAGCTGGTCGGCCCGGTGGCGCCCATTGGAGTAGCCGCGCAGGTTCCGGTTGCCGTTGACGATGGACTGGGCGCTGAAGGGGACGTCACCGTAGGCGGCGTCATGCAGAATGCGCCCGGCCATCACGCGTGTGCTGTCACCCAGGTCCCGGTAGCCGTTGAGTGTCAGGTGCAGCTTCTGGAAATCGCGATCCGCGCCGAACGTATCGTCGAAAACCAGATAGCGTCCCTCGGCGACGTAGCCCGACGTGGGATACATGATGTGGTCACGACGGTCCCATTCGGCCGTGAAGCCCGGGCCGGTGTAGCGCTCGTTTTCGGTCTCTATGACATCGGGTTCCACATTCACCTTGGCCGACCAGGACAGGACTGCCAGACCCAGGTAGAGATCGCCCCAACTGCGTCGCGCGCCCTGGGCGAAGACGAAGTCGGTGGCCGTGGTGTAGTCCACGAAGACGTCGGGGAAACCCGGGCCGATGGACGCGGGGTTGAACTGGTACTTGACGGAGCCCTTGCCCAGGGCGGCGGTGACGCGCCACTTGTCTCCGTCCAGATGGAACTTCTGGAAGGCAGCGCCCATCCACGAATTGTTCTCGCTGTAGAAACCGAAAACGCCGGTGCTCGAGGGGGGCAGGTCGTCGTCGTACCGGTCCATCTTGTAGTAGCTCATGGCGACGATGCCCAGGTTGAAGCCCAGCACGTCGCTGTAGCCCGGGATGGGAATGCCGGCGAACTTGAGGTTCCGCTCGTCGTCGTCGAGGGCGTAGGCTCCACCGCCACCGCCACCGCCACCCGGGCCCATCTGGGCGGTGGCGCCTGCTGCCCAACCGGCCAGTATCGCAAAAACCAGAAGCGTATGCGGCATCCGACGTAGCGTCATGTCCCTTGCCCCTGACTGCTCAACCCTGCTTGCCCTTGGCCTCCAGCTTGGCCCAACTGTCGCGCAGGGTGACGGTACGGTTGAAGATCGGTTTACCGGGCTGCGAGTCCACTTCGTCGGCGCAGAAGTAGCCGTTGCGCATGAACTGGTAGCGGTCGCCCGGCGCGGCCTCGGCCAGGCATGGCTCCAGCTTGGCATCGGTGAGCACTTCCAGGGAATCCGGATTCAGGTTGGCCAGGAAGCCGTCGCCTTCCTCGGGGAAGGTCTCGCGGAAGAGGTGGTCGTAGAGTCGCACCTCGGCGGTTACGGCGGTGGTGGCCTCCACGTACTGCAGCGTGCCGCGCACCTTGCGACCGTCGGGGGACTGGCCGCCCCTGCTGGCCGGGTCATAGGTGCAGCGCAGCTCGGTGACGTTGCCGTCGTCATCCTTGATCACCTCGTCGCAGGTGATGAAGTAGGCGTGCTTGAGGCGCACCTCGCTGCCGGGTTTGAGCCGGAAAAACTTGCGGGGCGCCTCCTCGCGAAAGTCCTCGCGTTCGATCCAGATCTCGCGGGAGAAGGGGATCTTCCTGGTGCCACGTGCCGCGTCCTCGGGATTGTTCTCCGCTTCGAACCACTCGACCTCGTTCTCGGGATAGTTGGTGATGACCACCTTCAGCGGTCGCAGCACCGCCATCACCCGGTCGGCCGTGCGGTTCAGTTCTTCGCGGATGGCCCACTCGAGCAGGGCGAAATCCACCGTCGAATTGCGCTTGGCCACGCCCACCCGCTCGTTGAGGGTCCGGATGGCCGCCGCCGTGTAGCCCCGCCGCCGCAGGCCGCGCACCGTGGGCATGCGCGGATCGTCCCAGCCCGAGACATGTCCCTCTTGCACCAGCTGCAGCAGCTTGCGCTTGCTCATGACGGTGTAGGTCAGGTTCAGACGCGCCATCTCAATCTGCTGTGGTTCGCAGGGTACGGGCAGGTTCTCGACGAACCAGTCATACAGCGGTCTGTTGACCTCGAACTCCAGGGTGCAGATGGAGTGGGTGATGCCCTCTATGGCATCGCTCTGGCCGTGGGCGTAGTCGTACATGGGGTAGATGTTCCACTCATCACCCGTGCGGTGGTGGGGCATGCGTTTGATCCGGTACAGCAGGGGATCGCGCATCTTCATGTTGGCGTGGGCCATGTCGAT
>QNDV01000200.1 GCA_003646045.1 bacterium | reverse complement strand
CAGATCTGCTTGCCAGCGAACAGAACCGGCGCACCGTGGCCCAGACCCTCATTGCCGACGTAGTTCGCACCTGGCTGCAGATCCGCGAGCTGCAACTGCAGGTGGCCCTGACCGAGCGGACGATCGCCAGCTTCGAGAGCAGCCAGACCACCGTGCAGGACCGCTATCGACGCGGCCTGGTGAGCGCCCTGGATCTGCACCTCTCGGGCCAGAACCTGTCGGCGGCCCGGGCCCAGTTGCCCGTGTTCGAGGAACAACTGGTGGCTACCCGCCGACGGCTGGAAATACTGGTGGGACGCTATCCCGCCGGAACCATCGTCGGCAGTGACCTGGAGCTGGTCGACGGACGTCTCAGCGATGAGATCATGCCCGAACCACTGGCCCCGGTACCGGCCGGGTTGCCCGCCGAACTGCTTGATCGCCGACCCGATCTGCTGGCGGCCGAGGCCCGGCTCGCCGGCAACGTGGCGCGCATCGGCCAGGCCAAGGCTGCGCTCTACCCGCGCATCTCCCTGACCGCCAGCGGCGGCACCAAGAGTCGGGAGTTCGAGGATATTTTCACCGGAGGCACCAGTGCCTGGTCCCTGCTGGGCAACCTCGTCATGCCCCTGATCAACCGGGGTGCGACCCAGGCCCAGATCAAGGCTGCCGAGGCGCGGGCCGGCGCCGCCGCATCCGCCTACCAGTTGACGGTACTGCAGGCATTCTCCGAAGTGGAAAACGCCCTGGACCGCGAAGTCTTCCAGTCGCGACAGGAGACGGACCTGACCGCCTCGGCCAGTCAGGCCCGCCTTGCGGTGGAACTGGCCCAGGAACGCTACCGCCGCGGGCTGGACAGCCTGCTCGTAACCCTCGAATCCCAGCGCCGACTCTTCAACGCCGAGAGCAGGCTGCTGACCACCCAGCGCGTACGCCGTACTGCCCGGGTCGACCTGATCCTGGCCCTGGGCGGCCCCTGGGAAACCACGTCTGCCACCGCGTCCGCGGATGACATCCAGCAAGGAGACCGACCGTGAGCACCCAGACCCTCCGTAATCTTCTCGTGGCCCTGGTGATCCTGCTGGGCGGAGCCGCCGTGGCGGCCATACTGGTCAAGACAGGCAACCGTCCCGAGCGACAGGCCCCGCCACAGTCCCGGCCCGTAGTGGCGGTCCATGTGGTGGCACCCGACGTCCAACCCGTGCGGGTGACCGGATTCGGGTCGATCAAAGCCAAACGCTCGGTGGATCTGGTACCCCAGGTCAGTGGCCGGGTAGTGGCACGGTCTCCCCATCTCGAGCCCGGGGCCTACATCGCCGCCGGCGAGGTTCTAATGGAAATCGAGGACACGGACTACGTCCTGGCCGTGGAGCAGGCCCGTTCCAACGTGGCCCAGCGCGAATACAACCTGGCCCAGGCCGAGGAGGAAGCCCAGGTGGCCCGTCGTGAGTGGGACCGCGTGGGGGCAACCGGCTTCGGCGGCGAAGAGGGATCAGAGCCAACACCCCTGGTTCTCCACGAACCCCAACTCAAGCTGGCCCGGGCCAACCTGGACGCGGCCCGGGCTGCGCTGCGCCAGTCCCAGGTCAACCTGGAGCGGACAACCATTACCGCACCCTTCGACGGCCGCGTACTGGCCACGGATATCGACGTGGGCCAGTACCTGGCCATGGGCCAACCGGTGGGCTCGATCTACGCCACGGACATCGCCGAGGTCACGGTCCCGGTGGCCGACGCAGACTTGGCCTGGATAACCGTGGGCTACCGCGGCGAGGGTGGCGTACCTGTCACCGTAAGCGCCGAATTCGCCGGCTCCCAACACACTTGGCAGGGGCGGGCCATGCGCCTCGGTGGCGCGGTGGACAGTCGCAGTCGCATGGTACCGGTGGTGGTGGAAATCGCCGATCCCTATGTCCGCGAAGGCACGCGACCGGCACTGGTGGAAGGCATGTTCGTGGCGGTCTCCTTCTCGGCACCGCCGCCGCCGGGAGCCGTGGTAATCCCGCGTACCGCCCTCAGGCCGGGCAACCAGGTATGGGTCATCGACGGCCAGGGCAAACTGCGTCTGCGTGAAGTCACCGTGGCCCGCGCAGGCATCGACCAGGCCGTGATCAGTGCGGGGCTGGCAGTGGGAGAACGGATCTGTACCAGCAACCTGCAGTACGTCACCGAAGGCATGGATGTGCGGGTCGAGGGAGACCCCGTCCCCGCCAAGTCGCTCCCCGCAACCGCCGACAAGGACGGTGACCGATGAACGGCATGATCCGCTGGTTCTCCACCAACCACGTGGCGGCCAACCTGCTGATGGTGGTGATCTGCGCAGCGGGGCTCATGAGCGCCATGTCCATCAAACAGGAAGTATTTCCCGAAGTCACCATGGACATGATTACCGTCACGGTACCCTACCTGGGTGCCACGCCTTCCGAAGTGGAGGAAGCGGTGTGCGTCCGGGTGGAGGAAGCCATCCAGGGCGTGAACGGCGTCAAGAAGATCACGTCCACCGCCTCCGAGGGCATGGGTGTGGTCAGCATCGAATTGGAGCGGGGCGAGGACAAGCGCAAGGCTCTCGATGACATCAAGGCCGAGGTGGACCGCATCATCACCTTCCCCGAGGAAACCGAGAAGCCCATCGTCACCCTGATGGAACGGCGTGTACAGGTCATCGACATCGTGATCTACGGCGACGCCACCGAACGTACCCTCAAGCTGCTGGCCGACAAGGTACGCGACGACCTGCTGGCCCTGGATGATATCAGCTACGCCGTGGTGGGCGGAACGCGACCCTTCGAGATTTCCATCGAGGTCAGCGAACGCAACCTGCAGTCCTATGGACTGACCCTGGCGGGGGTGACTCGCGCCGTGCGGGCCAATAGCCTGGACCTGCCCGGGGGCAGCGTCAAGACCGCCGGCGGCGAGATCCTGGTCCGTACCAAGGGCCAGCGCTATACCGGCGAGGAGTTCGGTCGTATCGTCGTGATCACCGCGCCGGACGGCACCGAGGTCACCCTGGACCGCATTGCCACGGTGAAGGACGGTTTCGAGGACACTGATCTGGCCTCGTTCATCGACGGCCACAACTCGGCGTCGGTACACGTCTACCGTACGGGTGACCAGGGCGTGCTGAGAGTCACCGGGGCGGCCAAGGAATACGTCGAGAGCATGGTGGAGCAGATGCCGGCCGGCATCGCCATCGCCTCCTTCCAGGACCGGTCACTGATCTACAAGAGCCGCATGGACCTGCTGCTGCGCAACGGCCTGGCCGGCCTGTCCCTGGTCTTCCTGTTCCTGGCCCTGACCCTCCAGTTCCGGTTGGCGCTGTGGGTCAGCCTGGGCATCGGCATCAGTTTCCTGGGTGCCTTCTGGGCCATCCCCCAGTTCGGCGTATCGCTCAACATGATCTCCATGTTCGCGTTCATCGTGAGTCTGGGCATCGTGGTGGATGACGCCATCGTCGTGGGCGAGAACATCTACGCCTGGCGGGAAAAGGGCTACAGTCCCCAGGTGGCCGCCTCGCGTGGTGTCCACGAAGTGGGCCTGCCCGTGACCCTGGCCGTGCTGACCACCGTGGTGGCCTTTCTGCCCCTGGCCAACGTCGAGGGCACCATGGGCAAGTTCATGTACAACATCCCGGTGGTGGTCATCGCCATCCTGTTGTTCTCCCTGGTGGAATCGCTGCTGATCCTGCCCAGCCACCTGTCCACCATGAAGAACGTGGACGAGCAGGCCGCCGACCGCGCCCGGGGCTGGTACGGCAGCATGAAGGAGAGCATCGATACGGCGCTGAAGGGCTTTGTGGAAGGACCCTATCGACGCAGCCTGGAGTACGCCTTGGCCCACCGGCCCATGGTCTTCGGCCTGGCAATCGCCACCATGCTGGTGACCGGCGGCATGGTGGGCGGCGGTCATATCAAGTTCACGTTCATGCCCAAGGTGGACGCTGACAACCTGGTGGCGGCCCTGACCCTGCCCCAGGGCACCACGGTGGAAAATGCCCAGCGGGCGGTGGATCAACTCGAGGCCTCGCTGGAGCAGGTTCGGGCCGAATTCGACGCGGACAGGGACGGTGATTCGGTGATCCTGCACGTGCAGACATCCATCGGCTCCCAGCCCCGCAGCAGCCGCCAGTCCGGGCCCATGGGCGGTGGTGGCGGCGGCAGCGGCGCCCATCTGGTGGAAGTGAATGCCGAGTTGTTGAAGGCGGAAATCCGCAATGTTCCCAGCCCGGCCATGGCCAAGCGCTGGCGCGAACTATGCGGCCCCATCACCGGCGCGGTATCCCTGTCCTTCAGCGCCAACCTGTTCCAGGGTAGCAGCCCGGTCTACGTGCAGTTGACCGCGCCTGACACCGACGAGTTGTTGGCTGCCGCCCGCGACCTGAAATCCGAGTTGGCCGAATTCCCCGGTATAATCGACATCTCCGACAGTTTCCGCGAGGGCAAGGTGGAGATGAAACTGGGTCTGCGTCCCGAAGCGCGCACCCTGGGCCTGAGCCTGGCCGATCTGGCCCGCCAGGTACGACGCGGGTTCTACGGTGACGAGGCCATGCGCATCCAGCGCGGACGCGACGAGGTGAAGGTCATGGTCCGTTACCCCGAGGACGAGCGGCGTTCCCTGGGCAACATCGAGTCCATGCGCATCCGCACGCCCGACGGAGCGGAAGTACCCTTCGGTCGCGTGGCCACGGTCGAGATCGGCCGCGGCTTCGCCTCCATCGAACGGGCCGATCGCCAGCGCGTGGTTTCGGTCACTGCCGACGTGGATCAGCAGGTCTCCAACGCAGACGAGATCAACGCCCTGCTGCGCCGCGACGTACTGCCGGTCCTGATGGCCGATCATCCCGGTCTGCGCTACAGCATGGAGGGCGAGCAGAAGGAGATGGCCGAATCCATGGGCAGCCTCAAGACGGGCTTCATGCTGGCGGTGCTGATGATCTACGTCCTGCTGGCCGTGCTCTTCAAATCGTACAGCCAGCCGGTGATCATCATGTCGGCCATCCCCTTCGGCCTGGTGGGCGCGGTCTGGGGCCACATCATCATGGGTCTGGACCTGACGCTGATTTCCATGTTCGGCGTCGTGGCACTCACCGGCGTGGTGGTAAACGACTCGCTGATCATGATCGACTTCATCAACCGGGCCCGCCGCGGCGGCGACTCCATACGCGATGCCGTCATGAACGCCGGCATCAGGCGCTTCCGCCCCATCATGTTGACCTCGGTGACCACCTTCGCCGGCTTGACCCCGCTCTTGCTGGAAAAAAGCCTGCAGGCCAAGTTCCTGATTCCCATGGCCACCAGCCTGGGCTTCGGTGTCATGTTCTCCACCTTCATCACCCTGATCCTGGTGCCCGTGAGCTACAGCCTGTTGTCGGACACGAAGCGGGCGCTGGGGATGCGGGACGAGGT
>QNDV01000199.1 GCA_003646045.1 bacterium | reverse complement strand
CCGCGAAGCCCTGGTCCGCGCCCTGGACCGCGAAGAGCAGGACAGCGTGGCGACCCGCTGGTCCGACGCCTATCCGCCGGCCCACGAATTGACCATCAAACTACCCGAGTTGCGACGACCACCTCGCTATCGGGCGGCCTATCACCTGCTGACCAACAACTCGGCTGCCGATCTGTTCAGTGCCATCACCCGCATCGGCGGTCGCGAGGGCTGGTTCGACACCAACTGGATGTGGCGCCTACGCGGTGATTTCGATCGCATGATTTTCGGTGTGGGAACGGCGCGCGGACGGCGCAGTGCCCGCGGTCTGCGCCTGGGCGACGTCATCGACTTCTGGCGTGTGGAGGACCTGAAACCGGATCGACGCCTCCTGCTGCGGGCGGAAATGCGCATGCCGGGGCGGGCGTGGCTGGAGTTCGATATAGGGGAAGAAGATGGGCTGCGGCGCCTGGGTATCACGGCCCACTACGCCACGAAAAGTCCCTTCGGACACCTCTACTGGCGCTTCTTCCAGCCCTTCCACTGGTACATATTCGAACATATGTTGAAGCAGATCGAGATACGCAGCCGCGTCGCCGACAACCCTACTTCATGATCACGATATCGATCCGCCGGTTCTTGGCGCGCCCGTCGGCGGTCTTGTTCGAAGCCACCGGGTGGTCGGCGCCGTAACCGATGGACCGCACCTGGTCCATCGGCAGCAGCATGGACTGCCGCAGGTACTGCATCACCGAGTAGGACCGCTTCTCCGAAAGGGCGACGTTGCTGGACGGGTTGCCCACGGCGTCGGTATGACCCTCGATAGTGAAGTGGGCGTCGGGATACATCTTCACCACTTCCTGGACCTTGGCCAACAGCGCCACGTGCCGGTCCTCTATCTCGCTCTTGCCCGGACTGAACGAGAGCCCGTGCAGGCGCAGGACGATGTCGTTGGCGGCGTTGAACAGCACCTCGCCCTCGGAGGGGTTGAGCAGCATCTTGGCCCGGCGGAACTTGGCTTCCTTTTCGCGGCGCACGGCCAATTCGGATTCGGCGGCCAGTCGTTCCTGCTCCACCGCCGCCAGGTCAGCCTGGCCGCTGACCAGATCGCGGTTGAGCTGCTGCTGGTTCAACTTGGCGGCCATGATGCCCCGGTCCACCTGCTCCGCCAGTCCGAGAGGCGTGGCGGCTGCGGTATCATCCCCGAATCGACCCAGTGAAACGCGCAACGAGGAGGACAGTCCCTCCAACTGGGTGATCATCTCCCGATTATCCACCTGCAATTCGGCGATGTGTTGCACCAGTTGGTCGGTGGCCGCACCGGCTCCTTCGTCGAAGGGCAGATGTTCCAGGCCGAAAGCCTCGCCCACGCGATTCATCTGGATCTCATAACCCAGCATGAGTTTTTCCCAGGCCTGGTCGTTGCGTTCCAGCGAGCGCACCGACAGCCCGATGTTCGAAGCATGGCGCGCCTCATACTCGGCGCGGGCGGCCTGGGTCACGGCCTCGTCCCGATTGTAGCGGTCACTGGTCAGGATGGTGTTGGAGCGACTGCGTGCCGAGCGTGCCTTGTCCAGGGTGGAGGGTGCGTATTTCTCGGCATCGTCGGCCACGGCCTTGGTAATCAGTCGGTCCGCCTCGCCCATTATCGTAACCCGAATGGCTTCCATCTCCGCGGTGTCGAACAAGGGTCGGGCCTTGGCGGCCTCCTTGAGAGCGTCCTTGACCTTGCCCTCCTCGACCTTGCGGGTGGCCTTCAGAAAGACCTCCTCGGCTTCTGCGTAGAGCTCGGGTACCAGCTTCGGCGCACCCGCGTCGCGAGCCTTGTCACGGGGCTCGAGGTATTCCTGCAGGGAGAGTTGTCCCACGCCGGCGGCCTTCACCGCGTTGGCGGTATACTCGGCGGCTTCGGCCACGTGCTTGTCCAGGTCCTTCTGCTTCTTGTTTTCGCTGACGTCCTTGCGGGCCTTCTGGAAGGCCTCAATTGCCTTTTCCCACGTCTTGGGAGCAAAGACCGGCGCACCGGCCTGACGGGCCGCATCCATGTCCTTGACCAGAAGGTCGTAACCGCTGCGGTCAGCGGCGGCGGCCGGCGAGACAAGACTGACAACGAGGACGCAAACGGCGCAAAAGACCCAGGCTCTCTTCATGATCGTCTCCCGATTCGGGGGCGGAGGGCCCCGGCATGAACGGACGTATCCGCCGCGAGGTGCGGACATTCCTGTCGTGATGGGTATCGGCTGGAATCCCACCGGGTTGACCGGGAATCGAGGCCCCCGGGGGCCTCAGCCGGGCTGGATTACACCCAGCAATAATCTCCAGGACACGACCGGTGATGAATGCCGGTTTGCAGTATTTCGGGAGTGTGGGTTTATTGCCTATGTGCCCTGCAAAGCCTCTACTGGAGGGAATACCATGCAGACCTACATACTGATGACCACGTTGACGCCCGGTGACCTGGGCAACGCCGACGCCCGCCGCGGCAAGGGCAAGGAGTGGCTGGAGCACGTCCACCGCGCCTGCCCGGAAGTGAAGTGGGTCGCCCACTACGCCCTGCTCGGCCGCTATGATTTCATGGACATCTACGAGGCGCCGGACGACGCCACGGCCCACAAGGTGAGCCTGATCTCCCGTTCCGAGGGCGCCGCCACGGCGGAAAGCTGGCCCGCCATGGCCTGGGATCAGCACCTGCAGTTGTTGAAGGACGTGGAGGACTAGTCCGGTCTGCGCGCCAGCAGAGTCTCCAGGTACCGCGACTTGAGCTGCCGCTGGGCCAGGGCCCGTTTGACCGGACCCAGCTTCAACACCGAGCCCAGCAATGCGGCCAGGGCGCGATGGCTCCACAACACGCGATTGTCGAAGATCAGATCCTGCAGTGTACCGCGCTCGGTGGCCATCAGAATGTAGCGGTGGGCGCTGTTCACGGGGGTGATCACCCGCTCGGGACGCGCCTCCAGGCGCAAGGCTCCCTCGTTGCAGGCACGCACACACACGCCGCAGCCAAGGCAAACGTCAGGGTCCAGGCGCGCTGCCGCGCGTCGCGGACGCTGCGGATCATTGGCTGACACCAGGGACATGGCCTCCACCGGGCAGGCCTGCACACATTTTCCGCAACCATTGCACGCATCCGCCTCCACCTGCGGCTCCCAGTTCGTGGTGTGCACGGGGTGCAGATGGGCAAACCGGCGCTGGGCCGTCAGCGCCTCGCAGCAGCAACCGCAACAGTTGCAGATAAAGCTCACTCGCTGCTGCACATTCTCCCCGAACTGAACCAGGCCCTGCTCGTACGCCTCGTCCAGCAGGTCCATGCACTCGGACCGGTCCACGGCGCGGGCGTGTCCGTGGCGGGTCAGCGATTCGGCCGAACCGTTGAAGGTCATGCAGATATCCATCGGTGCATCACAGGCCCGGCCCAGGTGTTCCTGCTTGTGCCGGCAGTAGCACATGCCCACGCCGATGTGACTGGCCGTCTCGATGACCTCCGTCGCCCGCTCGTAGTCCAGCACGTGGGCGGCCTGTGCGCTGGTCAACACGGGTTCCTGAACGAAGACGCGTCCAAGTCGAATGTCGCCCACCGTGAAGAGGGCTTTCACGAAGTCCTCCTCCACGTGTAGGTACTGGTGGAACAGTTCGGCCAACAGCTTCTGGTCCAGGTCGTCGCGCACGCGCATCAGCGAGAACTCGAAGAACCCGGCCATGGGCGGTGGCAGTACGTAGATCATGCGGCCGCGCCGCTCGATATCCACCAGCAGGGCCCGCGATGCCATGGTCTCGCACAGCCGTCGGGCCTCGGCTTCGCTCATCTTCCAGATGCGGGCGGCCTTGCGGGCGGTGAACGGCTTGATGGGCAGCAACGAGAGCAGACCGGCTTCCCGCTCATTCATCAACAGGGCAAGTATGCGGTTCAGGGTGGCCGACGGCGGTGCGCCCTGTGGCGAACGGTTCAGCCGTTTGACGAAGTCTTCGTAGCCGGATTTTACGGTGCGATGGGCCATGGCGGTTGTCCCTTCGAAGAGGCCCGGCGGCGAGCATAGCGGTTCCGGGCTCTCCACCACAAATTATTTGTCCCGCAAACAGATCCTGTTATCTTTCCAACGTGCTCTTTTCAGGCCCAAAAACCACTGGCGGCAACGCTTTGAGCAAGGCGACCGCCCTACGATCATGATCCTCGGCCTCGGCATTGATCTTTGTGATGTGCGACGCATGCGACGCCAACTGGACAACGATCCGGATGGCTTCGCAGGCGCCGTTTTCAAACCTGCCGAGATCGCCTACTGCAACTCCAAACACCGCCCCGCCGAGCACTTCGCCGCCCGCTTCGCCGCCAAGGAAGCCGTGGTCAAGGCCCTGTCCGCCGCCGGCGGCGAGGGCAGCTTCTGGCAAGACATCGAGATAATCCGCACCGCGGACGGCCAACCGCGCGTTGAACTGGGCGGTCGCCTCCGCGAACTGGCCGACGGCCTGGGCGCCGCCGGCATCCACCTTTCCATCACCCACACCGACGACATGGCGGCCGCCGTGGCCGTGGTCGAAGGTGCGGTCGAGGGCCCAACCTGAAGCATCGGGAGGACGAGATGAGCCCCACCTACGAGGATCGCCTGCAGGGTTTCGACTGGCAGCAGTCGGCCGACGAACTGGGCTGGCACGAGGGCGACCCCATCAACATTGGCTGGTACTGCAGCGACCGCATCTGCGAGCTGGGCCAGGCCGACAAGACGGCCCTGCTGTGGGAGGATTTTCGCGGCGAGGAACGCACCTACACCTTCAACGACTTACGCCAATTAACCAACACCTTTGCCCACTGGCTCGAGGACCTGGGCGTCAAACCGGGCGAGCGCGTATGCCTGTTCATGGATCGCGTGCCTGAGCTCTACCTGGGTTTCCTGGGCGTGCTGAAGATGGGCGGCATCGTACAGCCATTATTCAGCGCCTTCGGCGAGGACTCCCTGTGGACCCGGCTGGACAACGCCGGTACCTGCACCATCGTCACCCAGAAGAAGCACCTGCGGAAAGTGCGAAAGACCCTGGACCGCCTCCCCGGCCTGCGCAATGTGGTGGTGGTGGACGCGGACCCGGCCAAGCCGCTGAAGGAACGCGAGGTGGCCCTGAACCTGGACGAACTGCCCCGCATGGACGAGTACACCGTGCACCCCACGACTGCCGAGACACCGTCGGTGCTGCACTATACCAGCGGCACCACCGGCCAGCCCAAGGGCGCCCAGCACGTGCACAAGTCCCTGATCGCTCAGTACATCACAGCTCAGTGGGTGCTCGACCTGCAGAAGGACGATGTCTACTGGTGCAACGCCGATCCGGGCTGGGTCACCGGCACCAGCTACGGCATCATCGGATCCTGGGCCAACGGCATCACCCAGGTGGTGCTGGACGCTGGCTTCAATGCCGAGAACTG
>QNDV01000198.1 GCA_003646045.1 bacterium | reverse complement strand
GGCCTGCCGGACGATACCGACTGGAGTATGTCCGTGTTCCTGTCGCTCCCCATTTTCGAGGGTGGCGGTCGTTTCGCGGAGACTCGTCGGTCCACCCAGGAAACCTACCGGCTCGAGATTGCCCGCCGCGCCGCCGCCGAGCGTATCGAGCGGGACGTGCGCAGCGCGGTTTTCCAGGCCACCAGCAGTCGCCTCTCCATCAATCTCTCACGCCAGGCGGCCGAGGCTGCGCGTCTCAACCTGGGTCTGGTCACGGACAACTACACCCTGGGTCGTGCATTGCTGGTCGACCTGATCGACGCGCAGACCAACGCTTTGAACACGGAACTGACTGCCGCCGACGCGGTCTATGGCCACCTGCTGGACCTGATGCGGGTCGAGCGTGCGGTGGGACGGTTCACGTTCTTCACAGAGGCCGAGGAACAGACGGCGTGGCTGGACGAGCTGGAGACGTTTGCGGCTGGACGTTAGCGGTCGAACGCCCCGGTATGGGATTAGTTGGCCTGTAATCAGGCTTTGATCCCGTCGTATCAAATTCCGCTTGGCATCGGGGCCGCCATGGTATACAATCCGAAGTCCTAATCCATACGAAGACCCTGCCGCGCTGGACCTCTGATCGGGGGATTCCGGTGTCCAAGCAACCTGCGCAGGTGTCGTTTTCCTGTCTTCCACTACCCGCATACCGGGCGATGCCGTCGCTCAGGCTGCCGCCGGCGTACGCCAGGACTTCACGTTCATGAGGGAGAAGCGATCATGAAGACATCCACCGTGTCCACAATCCTGGCGCTGGTAATGGCGCTGCTGGCCCTGGCGCCGGGGGTTCGTGCCGACTGGGTTCTCGACGGCAACCTCGTTGACGATCCGGCCCTGTTGAATCCGTGGGATCCTCAGGTGGTCACAGGCCCGGACGGCGGCGTGATCATCGTCTATGTGGCCCATGAAACGGGCTACCACGACATCTACGCCCAACGCTACGACGCCTGGGGCAACGCGCTCTGGGGTGCCGGAGTGCCCGTAGCTGTTGAGGCTAACGAACAGTACGCCCCGGTCGCTGTCAGCGACGGCACGGGCGGCGTGATAGTCGCCTGGACGGACTTTCGCAGCGGCGTCACCGAGGGTATCTATGCCCAGCGGCTCGACAGTGGCGGCAATACTTTGTGGTTTCCCAACGGCGTCAACCTGGTGGCCGGCACGGGATCGGGTCCGCACATCACCACCGACCATGCCGGTGGCGCCATCGTTGCCTGGCCCGACAACCGTGGGGCGGACATCGACCTCTATGCCCAGCGTCTCGATCCGGAGGGCAACGAACTCTGGACCGTCGGTGGCTTCGGCGTCTGCACCACCACCGGTGACCAGCAGGACTTCGTCATGGCTGCCAACGGTATGGGTGGTGCCTACTTCGTCTGGAGCATCAACACCGGCGCGGGCAACAACATTCTCGGCCAGCACGTCAACGCCGGCGGCTGGCTCGAATGGCACACGTATCCCCATGGTCGCACCATCTGCAACGCGACCGGGGATCAGTGGTCACCGGCGGTCATCCCCGACGACCATGGCCGGATCATCGTCACCTGGCTGGACAACCGCTCCATGAACTCGGACGTGTATGCCCAGCTCGTCGATGGGAACGGCAGCTCCGAGTGGTTGGGCAACGGCTTGGCCGTCAATACGAATCCCGGCGGCACCTACGATCCGGCCCTGGCCAGTGACGGGGCGGGGGGGGCGATATTCGTCTGGGACCAGGGAGATGTCTACGCCCAGCGCGTCGACATGGGGGGCAACGTCCTGTGGGCCGCTGCCGGAGTGCCGGTCTGTACGGCCACCGCGTCCCAGAACGTACCCCGCATCGTGCCGGACGGAGTCGGCGGAGCCGTGGTGGCGTGGGAAGACAACCGCTTCAGCAACTACGATGTCTATGCCCAGCGCGTGGGTGCTACCGGTACGGTGATGTGGCCTACGGACGGAGCACCGGTTTGTACCGCTCTGGGCGATCAGCGCCTGCCCGTGCTTGCCAGCGACGGTAACGGCGGCGGTTTCCTGGCCTGGACCGATCCGCGCCTCGGCAACGGAACGTCTGACATCTACATCCAGCGGATCGAACGGAACGGGTATTGGGGTTATCCCAGCCCGGTCATCGCCGCGGTGGATGACATTCCCGGTGATGAAGGCTGGCAGGTAAATGTTTCCTGGGGCGCCAGCCGCCTCGATCCCTGGCCCGACGAACAGATCGAAACCTATTCCCTGTGGCGGGCCCTGGATGGAGCCGCAGCCAAGTCCCTGCCCTCGGCCGCGACCCTCGTGGACCTGGACGACTTCGAGCCGGGCCTCAAGGGCAAGGTCATCCGCAAGGGCGAGGTTCAGGGCAAGTCCCTGTACTGGGAATACCTGGGCGATCTCGAAGCTCGTCATCTGTCCCGGTATGCCCAGGCCCTGTCCACACTCTTCAACCTGACCCCCGAGTCCCAGGGCTATCACGCATTCCAGGTGGTGGCCCACGGCTTCGTCATGGGCCACGCAGGTTACTGGATCTCCGAACCGGACACCGGCCGCTCCATCGACAATCTGGCTCCGGAAATGCCGGCCATGGTCGCCGGTGAGCAGATCTACGATCCGGTACGCCTGGAGATAACCTGGGATCCCAACACCGAGCAGGATCTTTCCCACTACCTGGTCTACCGGGGTACGGCGCCGAATTTCGTACCTGTTCCCACCAACCTGGTGGCGTCACCCACCGAGTCTGTTGTCCACGATGATCTCTGGCAAATGGGCAGTTCCTACTACTACAAGGTTGCCGCACGGGACGTGCACGGGAACGAGAGTCCCTATGCGTTGCTGTCACCAGTCTCGATCTCGGCGGTGGACCTGGAAAACACGCCGTCAGTGACCGCCTTGACGGGGATTCATCCCAACCCCTTCAACCCGCGGGCGAGTATTCGCTTCACGGTGCACGAGCCCCAGCGGGTCACTGTCGCCGTCTACGATCTGGCGGGTCGCCGGGTGGCCGTGCTGACAGACGAGGTATGGCAAACCGGAAGCCACGATCTGGTCTGGGAGGGCAGGAACGCAGCTGGCCGGGAGATGGCTTCGGGAGTCTACCTGGTGGACTTCCGGGCCGGGAACGTGGCCAATACCACCAAGGTGATGCTGGTCCGCTAGCTGACCCGATACGGTGAACGGGCGGGGTATTTGGCCCCGCCCGTCAGCCTCTGCCAGTGACCTGGATCAGGTGGTTTCCACCGTCTTCTTGCCGACCTTCGCGTAGTGCGCACCAAGGGTCTTGTCGTCTACTCCCGGTTTCCCGTCGCAACCGTTTCCGCGTCGATCTCGCCCTTCAGGTAATCCACATAGCGACGGTCGACCTCCAGGATATGGTGCCGTATCCAGTGATCCAGCAGATGTATCAGGTTGTCCCGGTGCATCTGGCCGCTTTCGGCCAGGAGTTGGTCGACCTTCTTCGTCAGGGACCGGTGTTCGGCTATGTGGTCGTCGATCTCCGGATAGTCGGCACTCACCAGGAGGGATTCCTCGTGCCGGAAGTGCCTGACGGTATATTCCCGCAGGTCCAGCAGGACTTCATGGGCCACACTGTTGGCACGGTCGGTATCCGCCGTCCTGAGCCGGTGGATCATTCTGAGGATATGATGGTGCTCCTCATCGATGGCGGGGATACCCACACTCAGGTTCTTTGGGAAACACAAACCGTCGTCCTCTTCGGTCGCGGCCACGGGTGCGGCCGCGATCTCGGTGATCAGCACCACCGCTTCGCCCTCGCCTACGGAGTGGTCGGCCTCCGGATCCTGGTGACGCACGCCGTCCTCATCTATGTGTGCCACCACCCTGAGAGCAGCGGTCTTCTCCAGGATTTCGCCCGTGGTGGTGCCGTCCTTGTTGAAATTCCGGTAGACCTGCAATTCGAATCCCATGACGTCGGTGAGCCTGCGACGGGCATCCGCTTCCTCGTCGTGGCCCAGCTCCGCCCCGATGAGTCGGGCGATCTGTCCGCCGCCCAGTTGTGCGGGGTAGACCACCCGATCCACGCCGGCCCGCAGCATCCTCGTCTCGATGGACTTGTCCTCGCCGCGGGCGATGACTGTCAGGTTCGGGTTCAGGTCCCGGGCCGCCAACGCCACGAACAGGTTGGCCGAGTCGTTGGAAAGAGCGGCCACAGTATCGAGGCCCGTTCGATGCCGCAGTCCAGGAGTGCCTGGTCCGTGGTGGCGTTGCCCGCCAGCACGGGGATCTCCATGCCCTGGGCATACTCGATGCGGGTATCGTCACGGTCGATGATCACACAGCGCACGCCCATGTTGGTCAGATCCCGACAGATGGCCTGCCCGATGCGCCCGTAGCCACAGATGATGACGTGGTCCTGCATCTTCGCGATTCTCTTTTCCATGCGGCGTTTCCTCCAAACGGCAAGGAGATTACCCTCCATCATCAACTGGGCCAGCTGGGTGAGGATCGTGGCGGCCGCGCCGAGGCCGAACACGATGATCAGCACCGTGAGAATGCGCCCTCCGGTGGAGAGGGTGTGGACCTCACTGAAGCCGATGGTGGTCAGGGTGATCAGGGTCATGTAGAACCCGTCGAAGAGGGTCCAGCCGTCCTCGACGATGGAGTAGCCCACGGTGCCGCCGGTAAGGATGATCAGCAGCAGGATTGCCAGCTGTCGCAGAAGATGTTTGTTGCCGAACATGACGCCCCTGAACGTGGAAAAATTCGTACAGAGCATCTATCGGCTGATTCGGGCAGAATTTAAGGATAACACTGGCAGGGGCGTGCAGAATTACTGTCGAAATATTATTGGTGGTGGTGTCGCACGCAGGGTCCCCCATGCAGAACGGGCGAGGCAAACAGCCTCGCCCGTCAGGATGATGCCCAGCACGATGGCGATGATACCCAGCCTGACTCCTACCACAGACCCAGCACTTTCCACCAGAGACCACCGATGCCCAGCCAGATGACGATATTGACGACACTGATCAGGAATCCAAGCTTCCACCACGTGCCCATATCGACATAGCCGGAACCGAAGAAGACCGGAGCCGGGCCGGTGCCGTAGTGCGTCATGCTGCTCATCAGGTTGCCGAAGAAGGCCAGCACCAGGGCGGCCAGCATGGGCGGTGCTCCCACCGCAATGGCAACCGCCAGGAACGCGGCGTACATGGCGCTGATGTGGGCGGTATTGCTCGCAAACAGGTAGTGGCTGTAGAAATAGGCCAGGGCCAGGATGAGAAACGCCGCCACCCAGGGGATGTCGCCTACCAGTTCGCCGATGGTCGTACCGAACCAGGGGATCAAACCAAGAGTATTGAGGTTGGTGGCCATCATGACCAGCGCCGCAAACCAGACCAGCGTATCCCAAGCGCCCGTTTCACTCAGCACATC
>QNDV01000197.1 GCA_003646045.1 bacterium | reverse complement strand
GGCGAGGTCACGGGAGGACCGAAAGAAGCCAGCCCGACCGCCATGGTGGCCGGCAGTCCGCCGGGTGCGTTGTTGAAGAGCTTGGGTTCGCCTTCCAGGAAATAGCCGGAGGCGCCGGTGACGCCGTCTCCGTCCCACACCAGGTTGCCGCTGTTGATGGCCGAGGTGACGCGCTGTCCGGCGGTCATGTCAGGCCAGTGCAGACCCGTGGTGTTGTCCAGGATATGGCGCTCGTAGGTGTCGGGCAGGCCGTTGAACTCGGCGCCGGTGTCTTCGTCCACCAGGGTACTGAAGCCCAGGCCGTGGCCCATCTCGTGCAGCAGCACCGGCAGCAGTTCCACGTCGCCGCCCTCGTTGCCGTCGAAGCCGTAGTACCAGTTGGTGCCGCTGAGGCAATTCTCGTTGTTGTCGATGTCGCTGTTGAAGCGGGCCCGGATATCGTTGCCTCCGGCCACCAGGTCACTGCCCGCGCGCTTGCTGCCCAGAGCGACATGGTACCAGGTACCCGCCCATTCGGCGTTGGTGAAGTCACGGTCCACGTACATGGGACCAGCGCTGCCCAGCACGGCGCTGCCGGCATCGCAGCTCAAGGCGTCGAAACTGGATTCGACCCGGATTTCCACGGTGCTGTCCAGCAGCCCTCCCCAGATGCCGGCCGCGTGCTGGAAGAGGTTCAGCCGTTGTTGGCCGATGGTCGTACCCGGATTGCCTCCCACGGGAGCCGCGGGGGTGTTGTCGTTGAAGCCCTCGCCCGCACCGTCGACGTTGACGATGGTGATGGTCGCCGCGAGGGTCGTTCCGATCAGAAGTGGTGTGGCCAGCAGCAGGGCGGCCAGCAGCAGGATGATGCGTTTCATATTACTGCACCTCCCACTGGGTGTTGTCGGCACCGGACAGGAACTCCGCCGCCCGATCCGCGCTCTCGACGCAGGTGGCTTCGATGGTGCCGTCGCTGTCGATACGTGCCAGCGATGCGCTCATGAAGCGCCCCTGCAGATCCACCGAGACGTGTCCGTCGGGGTGATGGACCTCGACCAGACCCACGGCGGACTTGCTCAGCATGTTGGCCAGCTCGGTGTCCGCAGCCTTGGCGGTGGGGACGGTGGCAGGTATCAGTTCGCCGGTGTCGGGATCAATGGCGATGCGCATGGCGGCGGCGCCGGGGGCCAGGCCGGGGGTGGCGGTAACAGCCACCGATTCCACCAGGGCAACGGATCCGACCAGCCCGGCCACAACGGCGAGGACCGTCACGGTGCGGGGGAGTCGGCTCGGGGAGAGCAGTGATATCATGTGTTTCCTTTCGGCGTAGATGGGGCGAGTCATCCGAGCGATCAGGCCGGGATAGTGCCCGTACATCCTAACAAAAAAGCGGAAGAAAGCATACGGTTTCACTGGATTCAGCACCACTCCTCAGACAGGATATCGCCGCGGGTGCCCACAATGACGCGTTTGATGGGCACTTTGCGCCCTGCGCGGGCCACCGCCTCCCGGGCCAGGTTCAGTAGCCCGCCGCAGCAGGGAACTTCCATCATGGCCACGGTGATGGTGTTGATGCCGGCGTCATCCACCATGCTGACCAGCTTCTGCAGATAGATCTCCTGGCCCTGGTCCAGTTTGGGACAGGCAATGGCCAGGGCCTTGTCCGCGAGCAGTCCGCCGTGGAAGTCGGCCATGGCGAAAGGGGCGCAATCGGCGGCCAGCAAAAGGTCCGCACCGACAAGGAACGGTGCGCCGGGTGACAGCAGGTGCAGTTGCACGGGCCACTGGCGCAGGGCGGTGCCCGCCGCGGACTCATTGGCAGTGGGAAGCCCGGCCGCGGGCCCGGGGGTCGGGGGACCGAAACTCTGCATGCGCGATCCGGGGCAACCGCCGGACATGGGAGCCAGGGGTACCGGCGCGTCGGTGGACGGAAACGGTGCGGGCGCCATGGGCCCCTGGGCGGACAGATGCTTCTCCACAGCTTCCTCATCGAATTCGTCGGCGTTGCGTTTTTCCACTTTAATGGCTCCCTGGGGGCAGTGGCCAAGGCAGGCGCCCAGACCGTCGCAAAGGTTGTCGGCAATCAGGCGGGCCTTGCCGTCGATGATGCGGATGGCACCCTCGGCGCAGCTGGGTACGCAGTCGCCGCAGCCATCACAAAGGTCTTCCTCGATGTGCACGATTTCGCGGGTGGCCATATCCCTGTTCCCCGGTTGGAGATAAATCGGATGTTTATGTCCTGATTAAACTAGTACCCACTCCTGCCTGCTGCAAGAGGGATCGACGGTCACGATGTGGGGATTATACCGTATATTGTACAGGATAATAAAGGTCCGAAATACGCTAGCCCGGATTATTCATGAACCGCCTCCGCAGTAGGCTGTTCATGAGTAATCCGGGCTGGTACTGCCTGGAGGTCTTTGCTTGAGATTCGTCGTCGTCGCTGTTCTGCTGTGCGCCGCCGGCGCCTCTCTGGCCCAGACCGCCTCCTACGACGTGCGTTTCGACGCCACCTGGACCGCGATAACACATCCCCAGAATTATCCGCCTGGTCCGCATTTTTCGGGATTGGTGGGCGGGACCCACGACAGCACGGTCGTATTCTGGTCCCCCGATGACTTGGCCAGCCTCGGTATCCGGCGCATGGCCGAGTGGGGCAGCCAGACCGAATTGTTGGCCGAGGTGGATGGGGCCATCCTGACCGGTGCCGCGAGTCAGACTATTGCCGCGCCTCCGCTGTGGGTGGTGCCCGGCAACATCAGCACGAATTTCGAGGTCAGCCCGGCTCATCCGCTTATCACACTGGTGGCCATGCTGGCGCCCAGCCCCGACTGGTTCGTGGGAGTGGCGGGTCTCGATCTGCGCGACAACGGGGAGTGGGTCGAAGAGCTGGTGGTGGACCTCTACGTGTGGGATGCCGGGACGGACAGCGGCGTGAGCTATACGTCGCCGGATCTGGTCACCGCGCCTCCCGATCCCGTCACGAGTCTTGATGCCGCCCCGTTTACGCCGGGGGTGCCGGTGGGTAGGTACACATTTACGCGACAGGCGGTGGCGGCGGTGCCCACGGCGGCGGACCTCGCAGTGCGGGTCTGGCCCAATCCCTTCAACCCGCGCACCACCATCGCCTGGGAGTTGCCGGCAGCCGGACCAGTCAGGGTCGAGATCTTCGATCTGGCAGGGCGCAGAGTGCGTGTACTGAAGCGTGGTTTCGCTGCAGCCGGCAGTGGCTCGGTGGTGTGGGATGGAAAAGACGAACGCGGACGATCCCTGGCGGCCGCGGCCTATCATGCGGTGGTGACCAGCGAAGCGGGGCGCGTGCGGCGAGCGGTTACGTTGCTGAAATAGTTCGCACCCTGCGTCGGCTCCTACCTCAGGAACAGCACGGCTCCGCCACCCATGGCCATTATCACACCCAACAGGCTCAGCACCGTGGGCCGGTCACGGTGCACGAGCCAGGCCGGCACCAACACGAACACCGGTACCATACCCAGCAGCACCTGGGCCACGCCAGCTTCGGTATGCTTGATGGCCACCAGCGAAATCCACACCGAGATGAAGGGTCCCAGGAGGATGGCGATGACCAGAGCCAATGAGCCTCGCCGGTCGCGCAGGCGATCACGGACATCCCGGGCGGAAGTGCTTGGCAACAGTACGGCCCAGTAGGCAATGGCTGCCCAGGACATGCGCACCAGGGTGGCGCCCAAGGGGTCGATTCCGCCGCCGGTGGGTCCCATGCCCTGCTTGGCGAAAACACTTCCCAGGCCCTGACCCGCCGCACCGATCAGCGCCATCAACAGGCCAGTGCGCAGGGTGGTCTTCGACAAGTCGCGGAATCTGCCGCTGCCGCCACCGCGTCCCATGGTTGCCATCATCACGCCGCCGATGATGACGACAATACCGAACAGAGCCCGCGGTCCCAGGTGCTCTCCCAACAGGCTCCACGCCACCATCACCGTGAATACCGGGGACAGGGCCATCACCGTCATGCTGCGCCGCGGCCCGATGCTGGTGAAGGCGCTGAACAGGGCCGAATCTCCGATGGCCAGCCCGGCCACACCGCTCATGCCGATCCAGACCTGCTCCTGCCAACCCATTTCGGCCGGCCACCAGCGGCCGTTCAGTGCCATGTGAGCCAGGGCCAGGCACAGTACACCTGCGGGCAGGCGCACCAGGTTCACTACTCGCACGCCAAGTCTCTGGCCGGCCTCGGTGAAGAAGATGCTGGTCCAGGAGAAGATGAAGGCGGCGAACAGGGCCATGGTCTCGCCGAAATGAGGGAACGGTGGGGTCAAAAGACGGTCCTGTCTGCGGGGGCTTGCTACTCGGTGGTCAGGGTATTCTACACCCAACGTGGGCCCCGGTCACGCGACCGGCAAGTTTGTGTGATGGTCGCTTCCGGTCGCGAAAGGGCTCCGACCATCCGGCCGGAGCCCCTGTGAACCGTTTCGTCGGTGTCAGACGCGGACCCAGTGACCGGCCACCCAGCGGCTGGTGCGGGGGCCTGTCATGACCCACTGGCCCGGCACCCAGACGCGGTGGATATCGCGGTACACGTTTTCATTGCCGCAGCGTTGCACGGTGACTGTCCGCTTGGACTTGAGATACCGGCCGCGGGTCACTGCGACCTTGTGGACATGATTTCCGCGACATGAACGGGGGCGGGCACAGACCTGGTGACGATTGCCGACGGTGACTGCCAGACGCGCCCGTGGCGCCGTGACGATCCGGACCGGTTGCTTCTGGATGCGCACTACCAACTGGGCCCTCGCTGGCCGGGGCATCAGCATCGCTATGCCGACCATGATAACGATCATCACCATCACCGCGCGCAGGGTGGTACCGGGTTGGATGTTCTGGATTCTCATGGCGTTTCCTTTCGACCGTTGATGGCCAGGGGTTTTCAGGATAGTGGCTAAGGCATTGCAAGGAGCGGGTCACCTTGCGTGCTATCATGTAATTCAAATAAGGACAATGTATTAGGTGCTGTAGGGGCCCTATTTCGACGCTATGGCGGCCTGTGATAAGTGTCCCCTTAAGTACACACTTCGCACCGCCGGGAGTAGTATTGATCCTCCACGACAATTACCATTCTCGCCAAACCTCGGCTGGATTATTGGTCCACAGGACTCTAACTTATGCCCTGTCTGGCCAGATGGTCGGACGTAGCGATTTCCCCGACAGTCGGGGAATGGGGTCCGGCTCGGTGCCGGGCTCGTCTGATGCCCAAGGGTCCTGCCGGATTTGGCCGGTGGCCCGGCGGGCTCGATTTGGCCGGTGGGACCGGCAATGGAGAGTTGGAACGATGAAGAAACTGTACGTGGGCAACCTGCCCTTCACTGCGACCGAAGACGAGATGAACGAGGTTTTTGGCCAGCACGGTACTGTGCACTCCGTGGCGCTGATCAACGATCGTGAGACTGG
>QNDV01000196.1 GCA_003646045.1 bacterium | reverse complement strand
CTGCCCGAGCTTTCAGTCACCACCAACTGGAACGGCGCCTCCCCCAGCGCCATCCAGCGCTCGGTAACCCTGCCCATCGAGGAAGCGGTGGCCGGCTGCCACGGCATCGAGGACATCGACAGCGAATCACGACACGGCCGCAGCACCGTCACCGTGAAGTACAAGCGCGGCACGGACATGGACTTCGCGCGGCTGGAGCTCTCCGAGCAGCTGGGCGCAGTGCGCAGAAACCTGCCCGCGAGGGCCAGCCAGCCCTTCATCCGTCCGTACGTACCCGAGGAGATGCGCACCGAGGACTTCTTCTCGGTGAGCCTGATCTCACCGTTGGACATGAACGAACTGCGGGACCGGGCCGAGACCTGGCTGCTGCCCCGCTTCCTGGCCCTGCCGGGGGTTGCCGACGCCGAGTTGCAGGGCGGCGCCCTGCCCCTCGTCAAGGTGCTGTTGGACCTGGAGCGCATGGAACGCTACGGCCTGACCGCCGACGGTGTCGCCGGTCGCATCGACGCCCTGGACGACATACTGCCCGCGGGAGCGGTGCGGCGTAGCGGACGCGAACTCACAGTCAGCATCCGCGACGACGTGACCCTGGAACAACTGGCCGGCACGGTCCTGCGCAACCTGGGCGGACAGTCCATCACCCTGGCCCATGTGGCCACGGTGCGCCCGGACTACGAGGACATCAGCTATTTCAGCCGCATCAACGGCGAAAACGTCATCGCCCTGAAGATCACCAAACGCAGCGGACAGAATTCCATCTCGGTGAGCCGTCGGCTGCGCGACGCCCTGCCGGCTATCGAGGCCGAAGCGCCCTTCCCCGTGACCTTCGAGATCGACCAGGACGAGGGCGAGGAACTCGAGGACAAGCTGCGCGAGCTGGTGATCCGCTCCCTGGTCATCCTCGGCCTGCTGTTCATCATGCTGGCCGCGGCCCTCAAACGGGCGCGCCTGACGGCCATCGTCATCTTCTCCATCGTCCTGGCCATCGTCATCTGCCTGTCCATGTTCTTCTTCTTCGGCGTGTCGGTGAACTTCATCACCATCAGCGGGCTGACCGTGTGCTTCGGCATGCTGCTGGACAACAGCATCCTGGTGCTGGACGCCATCCACCGCCGCCTGTCCGGAGGCCGCGCCGTCGACAGTCGGCAGGCGCTGATCAGGGGCACCCGCGAAGTGGCCTTCCCCATCATGGCCACCACCCTGACCACGGTGGTCGCCTTCCTCAGCTTCATTTTCATGACCGACCGCCTGGCCCTGTTCTATGTGCCATTGGCCGTGAGTGTGGGCATCGCAATGCTGGCCTCGATCTTCGTGGCCTTCTGCTGGATCCCCGTGGCGTTGCGGGGGACTGCCGCCCGGGAAATGCGCGACCACGCGGCGGACAGCGAGGAATTCGGCCTGACCGGCTGGTCCATGCTGTGGCGCTGGACGGTGGGTGCCGTGCTGCTGGCCGCGCTGGTGTTTTTCGTGGCCTGGTCCGTGGAGGGCCGGCGCACCGCCTTTGATCTGCTGCCCTGGATGGGGGGCGCCGCGGGACTGCTGGCGCTCATCGGCGGCTTCGTGGCCTATGTCGACGCCCTGACCCGCTTCCACCTGCGCTTCTGGTTCTACCCGGTGGTGCTGATGCTGGCGCTCTTCGTGGGCACCTTCTTCGTGTTCAAGGACAAGGTGCGCACCGGCGGTTTCTGGCGGCCCCAGGACAAGGAAACCATTGTCGTCTACTGCGAACGACCGGTGGGCACCGACGTCAAGCTGTCCAGCGAGACTATCCGGCTCTTCGAGCAGGAAGTACTGCCCATACCCGAAGGTGCAGAGATGCGCGCGGGCGCCTTCAGTAACCGCGCCTGGTTGACGGTGGAGTTCGAGGACGAGCTGCTGCAGTCGGCGTACCCGGAGATGTTCCGCAACCAGTTCATCGTGCTGGCCGAGGAACTGGGCGGCATGTTCATCTGGATCAACGGCTTCGGTGACCCCTACATGAAGGGGGGCCGCGGCGGCGGCATGGCCAACAGCACCATCCGTCTGACTGGCTACAACTCCAAGGAACTGAAGGTCATCAGTGACGGCGTCTTGGCCCGTCTGGACCGCAATCGTCGTGTGCGCAACGCTCGCCTCACCAGCGGCGACCGCTTCAGCCGCAGTGCCACCGACGAGACCGTGGTCATCCTGGACCGCGAGGCCCTGGCCCAGCACCGCTTGAGCATGATGGAGATCATGGGGCACATCCGCCGCTTGTTGGGGGTCGAGGATCCCTGGCACATGGTGGTGGACGGCGAGGACCAGCGCCTGATGCTGACCTTCGACGACGCCGAGGAGATCGAGTACGACCAGATCCTGGGCCGCACCATGACCACGGGCCGCGGCCAGAAGGTGCAACTGGGCCGGCTGGTGACCATCGAGCAGCGGCCGGAGATCAGCTCCATCAACCGTCACGACCAGCGCTACAGCCAACTGCTCAACTGGGAGTACATCGGCACCGACGCCATGCGCCGCCGTTTCATAGCCGACATCATGGCGGGCATCGAGCTGCCCTACGGCTACACTGCCGAGGACATGTCAGGCCAGCAAATGGAGGAAGAGGAAGAAGAGGAGCTGACGCAGGTCCTTTACCTGACGGGCGCCTTCATCTTCATGGCCCTGGCAGCCATGTTCGAGAGTTTCGCCCTGCCTTTCCTGGTGATCCTGGCCATCGGCATGGCCATGGTGGGCGTGGGTGGCATCTTCTGGGGCACGGGCACCGAGTTCGACTCGTCGGCCAAGATCGGTCTGGTCCTCATGTTCGGCATCGTCGTGAACAACGCCATCCTGCTGGTGAACCGTTTCCGCCTGCAGGTACGCGAGATCCTCGAGGACGAGAACCACGGTCCGGACCTGGTCCCGGACAAGCGGCGCCTGGGTGGTTTCGACCTGTGGCGGCTGCCGGGTCCCGAGCGCCAGCGGATCCTGCGGAAGGCCATCGTGGACGGTACGCGCATCCAGATGCGATCCATCCTGCTGACGAGCGGCACTACCATCGCCGGTCTGCTGCCCCTGCTCTACAAACGGGACGGCAGCGAGGGCAAGGACATCTGGGAAAACCTGGCGCTCAGTTCCATCGGCGGACTGACCAGCAGTACGGTGCTGATCCTGTCAGCCATACCTGCGCTCTACTGGATGACGACGCGCTGGGGTTGGGGCTTCGCGCGGGGATGGCGCTGGCTGCGGTCCCGTGGCGGCGGTACACCCGTCATCACTCCCGAGCCCGGCACCGATCCCTGATCAGCGTCGCGGTCCGTAACCGAAGCTGGCGTCGAGCAACCTGAGGATCAACTGCGGCTGGTAGTTGGCCTGGGCCAGCACCGCCACGGCGGCCTGCTGCATGATCTGCGCGCTGATTAACTCGGCCATCTCCTTGGCCACATCCACGTCCCTGATGCGGCTGTTGGCCGCGGACAGGTTCTCCCCCAGGTTGGCGTTCATGCGGATTATGGACTCGAAGCGGTTCTGGCTGGCCCCCAGGCGCGCGCGATGACCCGCGACACGATCCATGGCCGCGTCCAACAGGTCGGCGGCACCGGCTGCGCCGGCTGAAGTCAGGATATCGGACCCGTCGACGCCCAGCCCGGCACTGGTCCCGTCGATGCCCAGATCGATATCCACGGTATCGCCCGCGCCGACCCCCACCTGGATGGCCAACGCCCCCTGGGATCCGTCCAGCAGGTTGGTGCCATTGAACTCCGTGGCGTTGCCGATGCGGGTGATCTCTTCCATGAGGGTCTGGAATTCCGCATCCAGGTAGGTACGCTGCTGGTCGCTCACGGTCCCGTTGCGGGACTGCATCGTCAGTTCCTTCATGCGGATCAGCAGATCCGACACCGAGTCCAGCGCCCCCTCGGCCACCTGCACCAGGGAGATACCGTCAGCGGCATTGCGATTGGCCACCTCCAGGGCGGCGATCTGTGACTTGAGGCGCTCGGAGATGGCCAGGCCAGCGGGATCGTCGGCGGCCCGGTTGATGCGCAGTCCAGAACTGAGGCGTTCCATGGACTTCTGTACGCGCAGGGTGGCGTTATACAGGTGCCGCTGGGCCTGAATGGCCATGAGGTTGGTGTTGATGCGCAGGCCCATGCCCGGATCCTTCCCTGCCGTGCCGTCGGCGGTCCTTCGCCGGTCTTCAGATTATCGGCCGAAACCAGTGATTTCTTGACCTCTAGATGCGAAAGTGGGCCACCCCCGACGGAACAGCCCACCTTGCTGACTGGTCGGTCCAGGTCCTAGCCGGTCACGCCGCAAGCCACCACGTCACTACCGGATGCGGTGCCGCCGGGACCGATGAGGGTCCAGGTAACGTTGCCGCTGCCGTCATAGACCGCATCCATGCGGTAGGCGTCAGCTTCGATCCAGGCTGTGCCCGTGGGACAGCCTGCCATGGGCTGGCCCAGATCCATGCCCCAAACCATGCTGAAGTCCATGCTTTCGCTGTGGTCGCCCATGGTGCGGGTAGCCGCCACCGCGGCCGAGCCCGAGCCGTCCACCGTGTAGAGACCTTCGCCATAGCCGATCAGCAGCGTGGACGACACGTCGAAGGCGATATGGGCCGAGCCTTCGTCGTCGTTGGCGTCCATGACCATGCTTTCGGTAAGCCGGAATTCGACCTCGGTGGCACCCAGTGCCGACGGCAGGGGACCGTCGCCGTTGCGGTACTGGATCCAGTATGCCATGGAAATAGTGGTGGTAGAGCCCTGGCCGTCGTCCAGGTCCATGCTGGTGTCGTAGACCCAGGCCATCTGGGCGGCGTCCCAGACGGGCTCACCCGCGGCCTTGCCCGCGCCCAGGGTGGTCATGGTGCCCGCCGCTAT
Source organism: bacterium (assembly GCA_003646045.1). The sequence goes on along the minus strand of QNDV01000196.1, from coordinate 582 downwards.
ATCGGGGACCTCCTCCACCATGGAGTTGACCATCTCGAGAGTGGACAGGGTCCAGTCCTCGGCCTGTGCGGCCGTCAGGTCGACACGGGTTTCCGGAGTCGTGGAATCATCGCCGCAACCCCAGATGGTCAGCAGCAGGAACAGAAAGATCGTAGTGAACCGTCGGGATGAATGCATGATTCCCTCCTGGAAACCGGGGCCTTCCGTCGCCGCTGGGCCCTGCGCATGGCCGAATGCAATACTTGAGTGCTCTTTGGAACCTGGTATGCAAAGGACAGGCCAGGGTCACGAACGCGGTGGCCTCCCGGCGCCACGATGGTGTAACATGCTGCCAGCCATCCCTCTTCAAGATGCTACGGGAGTCCATATGCGCCTGACACCCCTTGTGCTCGTGGTCCTGCTGGCCGGTACCGCCGCCGCAGGCGACTACGGGCTGGTTCCGGATGACGACTACCTGCACGCCCAGATCAAGGAGCCGGTATTCGCCCTGGTCTTCGCTCTGGTCGAGGCCGACAGCCTGGGCACGTGGACCCGCGCGGAGGTGGAGTCGTTCGCCGAGAGTTGGGGCCGCACTTCGGATTT
>QNDV01000195.1 GCA_003646045.1 bacterium | reverse complement strand
CCCGGACGCCGAGAGTCGACGTAATGCAGACCGCCTGGGGGAGCGCTGGGTCGCCGAAACCGAAGTCCATCGTGCCCTGGGTGGCACCCGTGGTCCGGCCCTGGTCTCGGACGATGACGTGCAGGTTTCCTGGGTCAACGCCCTGCGCGCCGCTCCGGCCGAGGCCATGGTACTGTGTGAGGACGGTATGGGCCTGAAGGTGTGGGGTCTGCTGCCCCAGGCCAGTCTCTACGCCGCCTTGACGGATGTGGGTATGGGCAACTTCGAGCGGGCCCGGGCCCATCTGGTGCGTGCGGCTGCCGAACATGACAAGACCGTGTCCTTCGTCTGGGACGAGGGTCTGATGATCATTCCGTTGAAGATGGTACTGGACAACAAGGAGGCCTTCATCGACTGGACCGTGGACCTCCTGCAGCAGAGCGGCAGTTCGCTCCACGAAGTGGGCGGCCTGCAGGACCTGTTCCTGAACCTGCTCGAAGGTGCCACCGGTCTCAATCGCGCTGAGCTGATAACCGGTGGTACCTATATCGCCGGACCGGACGCTACCGTCATCGATTCCCTCGTTTCCGAACCAGCTGCCGAAGGAGATTCCCCGTGACCGATCTGCTCACCCGCGCCGCCGGTCCCTGGACCTGGGGACAACTGGGTATCGCCTTCCTGTTTGTCCTGGGCGGTCTCATCCTGCGTGCCGTGGTCAACGCCGTGATCAAGTCCCGGTTGCGCACCCTGGCCTCGCGCACCGCCACCCAGGCGGATGACAAACTCGTGGATGCCCTCATCAGCCCCACCAGTCTGGTGTTGCCGGTGGTGGGGGTGTACCTGGCACTGCGGGAACTGCTGGTAGTGAGGGTCGCCTGGCGCGACAACGCCGACATGACCTTCAAGGTGCTGACAGTGCTGCTGCTGACCTGGACGGTGTTCCGCATCATAGATGCCATGGCCGTCTTCCTGGCCGAATTGACGTCGAAGACCGAATCGCGCCTGGACGACCAGGTGGTGCCCCTGATCCGCAAGGCTACCAAGACCTTCGCCGCGGTGCTGGCCTTCATCCTGGTGGCCCAGAACCTGGGCTACAGCGTTTCGGGGCTGCTGGCGGGCCTGGGCATCGGCGGCCTGGCCCTGGCCATGGCGGCCAAGGACACCCTGGCCAACCTCTTCGGCTCCATCATGATACTGGTGGACAGGCCCTTCCATGCCGGTGACTGGATCACCTTCCCCGGGGGCGACGGCGTGGTGGAGGAAGTGGGCCTGCGCTCGACCCGGGTGCGCACTTTCGCCAAGACGGTGGTGTCCATCCCCAACCAGGCCCTGGCCAACGCCACCGTGGAGAACCATTCGGTGATGCCCAAACGTCGCATCAAGTTCACCCTGGGCGTAACGTACGAATCGACGGTGGATCAGGTACGGTCGCTGGTGCAGGGCATCGAGGAGTACCTGCGTGGCAACACCGATATCGACCAGGAGTTCATGCTGGTGAAGTTCACCACGTTCAACGAATCCAGCCTGGACATCTTTATCTATTGTTTCACCGTGAGCACCGACTGGACCGAGCACCTGCGGGTGCGCCAGGAAGTGAATCTGGACATCATGGAGTTGGTGGAGAAGATGGGGATGAGCATCGCGTTTCCCACGCAGACGGTGCATCTGGTGGGGGAATCGATGTCGCCCCGGGATTCGGCGGCACGTCAGTTATAAAGCGCCTTGATGGCACCCCACGAAGTGGCCTCACCCCGCACCGGTGCCACAACCGTGAACATGATCTCCAGCACCTCGTCCGGCCGCGGCGTACCACCCGGCGTGACATGGATCTCCACAGCCCGCAGCAGCCACTCGCCGGGTGTGGGCGCCGTCACCATCTCATCCACCGTGTAGTAGTCGATGTACGGTAGACAGCCGGCGTTCACGATGAGGGTGGAGACGTTGAAATTGATGACCCCGTCGCCCACGTGGACCGAGTGCCCCTCCAGGGACCAGCAACTGTCGTGGAGGTAGCCCTGCACCGTGACGGCAAAGGCCTCACCCACGATGAATTCGTCGGCATGGAGTGTCAGGTCCAACAACCCGGCCGTGACCGATGTCCCGGTCACCAGCAACAAGACGGCGATAACGAGAACCTTCATGGCGCCCCCTTTACTCCATGATCCGCACTGGCATTCGAGATGATTATACGAAATCGACTGCGGCCGTGACAAGCCGGACGTGATCCGCAGCACCTTTTCCTCCGCAAATCCGTAGGACCGTGCTAATACTTCGACCAATGGATCAACCACACGCCGCCCGACGATAACCGCCTCCTGAAAGGCCAAGCCATGACCTGGACCCGACGTGATTTCATCAGGACCACCACCGCTCTGGGAGCCGTTGCGGCGGCCGGTCCCCTGCTGGGAAGCCGTGCCCTGGCCGATTTTTCGCCCCAGCGCGCGGATCACAAGCTGAAGATCCTGGTCCTGGGCGGCACGGCGTTTCTGGGCCCGGCCATTGTCCGCCACGCCCTGATGCGCGGGCACGAATTGACGCTCTTCAACCGGGGTCGCACCAACAGCCACCTCTTTCCCGACGTGGAGCGGATCACGGGCGACCGCACCGTGAGCCACGACGCCCTGCAGGGTCGCAAGTGGGATGTGGTCATCGACACCAGTGGCTATTTCCCTTCCGTGATTGAAGGAGCCGCCGCCGCCCTGGCGGGCAATATCGGACAGTACATCTTCATCTCCTCCATCAGCGTCTACGCCGATTTTTCCAAACGCGGCCTGACCGAGAGTGACGCCGTAGGCACCGTCACGACGGCCGAGATCGCCGAGGTGGACGCCATGTCCAAGATCACCGCCACCAACTACGGCCCCCTCAAGGCGCTGTGCGAACAGGCCGCCGAGAAGGCCATGCCCGGCCGGTCCTGCAATATCCGCCCCGGGTTGATCGTCGGACCCCTGGATCGCAGTGGACGCTTCACCTACTGGCCGGTGCGGGTACAGGAGGGCGGCGAGGTGCTGGCCCCCGATGGGCCGGACATTCCGACCCAGGTCATCGACGTGCGCGACCTGGGCGAATGGGTGGTGCACTGCGCCGAGAACGAGGTCAATGGCGTCTTCAACGCCACCTCACCGCCGGAACAACTGACCCTGGGTGAGATGCTGACAGCCTGCAAGGAGGTCTCGGGCAGTGATGCCGAGTTCACCTGGGTCACCACCGAATTCCTGGATGAGAACGAAGTGGGCGCCTGGATGGACCTGCCCGTATGGGTGCCCCTGGAAGGCGATGACGCCGGCCACCCCTTCATCAACGTGAATGCCGCCGTGAAGGCGGGCCTGGCCTACCGTCCTATTCGCGAGACGGTGCGTGGTACCCTGGACTGGTGGGACATGCTGGGCGAGGAGGACAGGAACAGTTTCGGCCTGGGCCGTGCCGGTATCTCGCGTGAACGGGAAGTCGAATTGCTGCAGGCCTGGCACTCGCGGCAGGGTTGATGGCGTCGGGACGCAGGGATGGCCGGCGGGATCATCAGAGGCCAATTCGTCAGTAGCGGCCATAGCGCTCGTCATAGAAGATTGCCACAGATGCCGTGCGCCGCGGATCCAGGCGCAGACCGATGTACTCCTGCCCCGCGTGGACAACCACGGCCCCGCTGGTATCCAGTCCCGTCCCGGCAAAGTCCCGCCGCGTGACCAGAATGCACCGTGCCAGGAGGTGGGCCACGTTCGTACCGGTGGATTCCTCCAGCCCGCTGTGCAAGCGCCAACCGTCGCGCCGCTCCACCTCCAACCCCGCGAAGGCGCGTGATTCATGATGGATCTGCAACGCGCGCAAAGTCAGCGGGAAGGTGGGATCCACCAGCAGGGTGTCACCCGGGGCGGCCGCCAGGATTCCCGTCAGGTCGGCGTCAGCGGCGGCCAGCGCCCGGGGTCTCGCGGCAGCCATCAGATGAGTTGACTGCACCCGCTGCCACCAGACCCCGGGCCAGGTGAGGGACCGCGTTCGCGGTGCCGCCAGGACGTCGGGATCCGGCGCGCGGTAGGGCGCGGCCAGGAACCAGGTCGTCTGCAGAATCACCAGGATCGTCAGTACCAGTCGGCGTCGAACAGGAGCAATACGCGCCACCGACAGGATCAGCAGGGGTACCATGACCAGCAGGATGTAACCCTTCTGGTAGTGGCCGAGCACGAAAAACGCCAAGGGCGGCAACAGCCATACCGGCAACCGGTGATCAACCGACCCACGGGCGCGAAACCGCAACCCGGCCACTGCGAGCACCAACACCGTGCCGGCCACCGTCGCCAGGAACAGGCTCATGCCCCACAGGTTGCGCACCAGGGACCACGAGACCGTCAGGTGACTCTCGTACAGGGACAGGTAGGCCGTGAGTCCGCCGGCGGCAGTGAAATTCGGCCACATGACTCCCACCAGCACCGGCAGGGCCACCACGTGGGCAACCACCATGGACCGTACGGACCACCAACCGCGCCCCCGCCACCATAGCCACAGGTACAACGGCAGCAGCAACGCAGGTGTGGTAAGCCGCAGGCCGGCGCCCAGAGCGAACACCAGCGGCAGAATCACCAGCCCCCGCCGCGAGCTTCCCATCCACATCGTCAGCACACCGAAGAAGAGATCAAAGGCATAGACCTCGGCTACGGTGCCGTAGAACCAGGACACGGGCTGGGTCGCCACCGCAGCCACCAGCAGCCAGGCCGTGCCCGGGCGAAAATATTCGCGGGCCACGCGGTAGCCCAATCCCGCCGCACCGGCCGCGCAAGCCACCGCGACGGCCAGCAGGGCTCCGTGGGCACCGAACAGCGGCGCAAGACCACGCAACATTACTATGAGCAGCCACGATCCCGGCAGATGGGGGCGTGCCGCCGCCGGGTCGAAGTCCACCGTGCCCAATACGTAGTTGCCGGTGTCCGCCGACACGCCGCCAAAGTCCACGCTGGCGGTGGCGGCATATAGGACAGCCACGGCCAACGCCGCCAGCCAGGGGGTGGCCCGCTCCAGGGAGGTATGAACGTTGGGCTGCATGAGGACCCCGTAGAATAAGGGACTCAGGTTATCCGGCTACCTGCCGAGAATAACGGGGGTTACATGTACTGTCCACCGCACGGCAATCTCAACTCGTCCTGATTGCCGGACGTGGCCAACAGGTTCAGGGAGAGGGTATCCATGTTGAACCACAGGGGATTCACGCTCATAGAGCTGATGATCGTGGTGGTCGTGATCGGCATTCTGGCCGCCATCGCCATCCCCAACTACATCAGTATGCAGGATCGGGCCAAGGAGGCCTCGGTCAAAAGCAGCGCCCACACCCTACATCTGGCCATGGAGGACTATGCTGTCGGGCATGATGGCATCCACTCCGACGTTCAGGCGGACGTGCTGCCTTTCCTGCCCAATGGAGCCTTGTTGACCAATTCGTTCACCAGGGCCGCCTCCGAGCCCCAGTGGGG
>QNDV01000194.1 GCA_003646045.1 bacterium | reverse complement strand
TTGTGCGTACGCTGTCGCTCACATCGGTGACCCCGGGTCGCTGGTCCATTCCTTGACTTCAATGCCTCGCCTGCGCAGTTCGTCAAGCATGTGATCACCCGGCACGATCAACTCCTGCCGCCGGGCGCCGGGCGCCGCGATGTCACCGGAAGCCAGCATGGCCGCGATGATGGCTGCCGGGAAGCCGGTCATGCGCATCATGGCCGACAAGTCGGTGTCGTGGTCGTGCCGGTCGATGATCCGCACACTGCGGCGCACTGCCTGTCCACCCTGCATCCCCTCGGCCCAGCACAAGACCAGCACCACGTCGTCCCCGGGCATGGTCAGAGCCTGGTCCATACAGTGGGCCAGCACCTGGCGGGGACTGATTGTCACGCCGCCCATCTCCACCGACCGGTTGTCCGTCAGGCCCAGTTCGTGCAGCAGCCGCACCTGGGCACAGTGTCCCCGGTATCTGATTGTCTTGTAGTCCAGGTCCGGCACCCGGCCCAACAGGGACTCGGGCAGGGTCGAGGTGCCGCCGCTGGTCTGGAAGGCTTCCAGTTCGCCGAAGGGTTCGGGAAAGACCAGCGGCTCCAGTTCCGTCAGCGAGGGTACCGTCTGCAGCCGGCCGTCCCGGATCACCACCGCCGGTTCGATGTACTCGTTGATCAGGCCCTGCACGCTGAACACGACCTTGTAGTTCATGGGCGGCCGGGGCTCGCGGGGCAGGCCGCCCACGCGCAACCGCACGCAGCTCACTTCGTCCAGGCCGTCGGCCAACCAGTAGCCCAGGATACCGGCCAGACCGGGGGCCAGGCCGCAGTCCGGCACGATGGTCACGCCGGCGGCCTGGGCGTCGTCGTCCAGGGCGAACTCCCGGGCCACGATGTCGTTGTTGCCGCCCAGGTCCAGGAAGTGACAGTTGTTCGCCACCGCCAGTTCGGCCAGGTCGGCGTTGAACCAGTAGTTCACCGCGCTCACGGCCACGTCGGCCGCGGCCATGAGGGGGCCCACCACCGTGCTGTCGGTGACATCGCCACAGGTGGTCCGCACCCGCGGATCATCGAGTCGCGCGGCCAGGGCGGAAAGGGCCTGATCGTTGGCATCCATCAGGTGCAGAGAGGTAGTGCCCTTGGCGAAATTCAGCAGGTCATGGGCGATGGCGGTGCCCTGCAGACCGGCTCCGAGCAGCAGATACTTCATGTATTCCCCAGATTCATGATCGTTCCCGTGGCGGTCTTTCGCGGCACAACCGAAGGTAATCCCTCGTTGGGTGGGAGGTCACGGGAAAACCGAATCGATCCCCGTTGAATCCGCGAGGCCATCATGATACAGATTCCCGGGAGGAACACGTTTCTCGAATCATTGAGAAGAGGGGACACCGCCATGTCCGCGATTATTTGCCGCCGGGGAATCCTGATGCTGCTGGTTGCCGCGATGGTCTTCGTGGCGGTTGCCGCGACAGCGGGCGAAACAGCCTGGACCGGACGCCTCCATGTGGGTTACGCGGCCTACAAGATGGAAAGCATCAACGACTCCATCAAGATCGCCAACTCCATCGCCGGGGGAGACTTCCTGGACGAGATCCACGGTGGACTGCAGTACGGTGCCGAGTTGGGTGGTCGTGTCACCCCCTCGCTGGTGCTGGGTGTGGGTTATACCCGGCTGAATGGAAACAGCAGCTTCACCGGCCCGGGTGGCACCGTGGAAATCGACGTTCCCGCCAATCTCTGGGAAGGGTTCTTCAACTGGCTGATTCCGCGACCCGGCCAGACGGTATTCGGCTTCGGCGGCAGTGTGGGAGTGGTGGCCACGAACACGGAATTCTCGTCCACACCCATCGGCGAGCCGAACGAAACGGCTGATGCCACCGGTTCGAGCCTGGCCGTCTCCGTCTTTGCCCTGGTGGACATTCCCCTCGGCCAGGTGGGATTGCAGATCCAGGCCGGCTACCGCATGGCCAAGATCAGCGACCTCGAAGGTACGGCTGTCGATTCGCGGGACAGCCTGGACTACACGGGCGTTTTCGTGCGCGGCGCCGTGAGATTCGGTTCCTAGCCCGAATTGCTCATGACCAATCCGGGCTAGACCGCCAGCAACGACTTCACCCGTGCCGCCAGTCCAGCGTCCGACGGTGGCTCCGGGAATTCCGCCAGCAGGGCGTCCAGTATCTCCTTTTGTCGCGCATTGACCGCGATGACCTCGTCCAACGGCCAGTGACCGAAGTGGATCATGGGATACAGCGGTGTCCAGTGCTCCGGCATCAGGTCCCAGAGCCTTCGTTCCAGGCGCCAGCGGCGGTCATAGTCCGGATCGGCGCTGCGCCCGATGCTCACGAAGTTGCGCAGGCTCAGATCCAGGATGGCGTCGGTGCAGGGCTTGCGGCGCTCGCTGAAGGCAGGGAAGATGCGCGATATGTCGCCGGCGAATTCCTCGATCAGTCCGTCCAGGATGGTGCAGTCCTCGAAACCCGTGTTCATGCCCATGGCGAAGAACGGCACGATGGCATGGCTGGCGTCACCCATGAGGCAGACCCGCTCGCCCAGGTGCCAGGGGTGGCAGCGCACGGCCTTGATGTCGCTCGGGGGTGCCTTCCTGATCACCGCGTCGTGGTCGGGAACCAGCGAGGCCACCTCGGTGAAGGCCGCCACGAAGTCCCGTACACGGTCCTCGTGGGAGCGCCCCTCGTAGAATAGGTTGTCCCCGGCCTTGGCAAAAAACAGGGTGCCGGTGAAGGTGCCGCCCTGGTTGGGCAGGGCCACGAACAGACCCTCGGGGCGGGGCCAGATATGTACGCCGTCCGGGTCCAGGGCGAAGCCCCCCTCGGCCGTGGGAGGAATTTCCATCTCGAAGTAGCGGTAGTCCAGGGTGGTGATATCCTCGTCCATGACGCCTGCCGCGCAGAGGGCTCCGCGCACCCGGGAATTCATGCCGTCGGCCCCCACCACATGGTTGCAGTTTATTTCCGTACTGCGACCATCCGGGCCTGTCACCCGCAGGACACCGGCTTCGAGATCCACTTCCTCGAGCAGGGTCTCGAAGCGCAGGTCCATTTGCCCTGTGGCTACACAACCGTCCAGCAGCACGCAGTTGAGGGTCTTGCGGTTGACGGTCCACAGGGCCTGGCCCTGGCGGCCATACTCCTGCTCGCCGATGCTGCCGTCGGGCAGGTGTACGCAACGCCGGGTCTTGGGCGCGGTGCCGGCGCGGACGGTGTCTTCCAGACCAACCGTGGCCAGGGCACGGAAGCCCCGATCGGACAGGGACATGGCTATGGAGCGGCCGCCGGAAATATCAGCCCGCCGCAGGTCGGGTCGTTTTTCGACAAGGGTGATATGGGCGCCATGACGGGCCAGGTGCAGGGCCGTCAGGCAGCCCACCAAGCCGGCTCCGACCACACAGAAGTGGTGGTTTTGTAGCAGCGTTGTCTTTTCCATGGTGTGCAATCCCCCGAAACCGCGGATGTTGAGAATCAGTAGGCGAAGTACTCCCCATACCCCGCTTGGACAAGAAAGCATACCATATTGGTGTGAATTAGGGAAGACGGTTTTCAGCCTTCATTACGGCCACGTTGCCTTTGACCTGCCTGCGCACGCGGGCTACTATCCGCCCGAATTCGCGAGTCACTGCTATCTGTCTGCACATTCCACGGCAAGGAGCGTTCATGGACGCCAGGAAGCTGGACAAGATGCTGGAGCAGAACCTGCTCGAACTCATCCGTCGCACCTCGGTGGAACTGCCCACTGATGTCATCAGGGCCATCGACAAGGGCTGGCGCCGCGAGAAGAAGGGTTCCACGGCCAAGTACGCCCTCGGCGTCATCCGCGACAATGTCATCATGGCCAAGGACAAGTCCCAGCCCCTGTGCCAGGACACGGGCACCATCATCTGCTACGCCGAGCTGCCGGCCTGGTGCGACGAACCCGGGTTTCGCAAGGCATACGAGAAGGCTGTGGTCAAGGCCACCAGGGTGGGCTACCTGCGCCAGAATTCGGTGGATTCCATCACCGGCGAGAACTCGGGTACCAACCTGGGGCCCGGCAGCCCGTCCTTCCATTTTCATCCGGTCCGGGGCAAGACCCTGAAGGTGCGGATGATGCTCAAGGGCGGCGGTTGCGAGAACGTCAGCACCCGGTACAGCCTGCCCGATACGCGCCTGGACGCGGGTCGCGATCTGGCCGGCGTGCGCAAGTGTCTGCTGGACGCCGTGGTCCAGGCCCAGGGCAAGGGTTGTGGCCCGGGGATCCTGGGCGTGTGCATCGGTGGCGACCGGGGCAGCGGTTACATTGCCGCCAAGGAAACCCTGTTTCGCGAGATGGACGATCTGAACGAGGACAAGCGCCTTGCCAAGCTGGAGAAGCAGATTCTCAGGGAGGCCAACGGTCTGGGTATCGGGCCCATGGGTTTCGGCGGCGAGACCAGCGTGCTGGGCGTGAAGATCACCCACCGCAACCGGGTGCCGGCCTCGTTCTACGTATCGATCGCCTACATGTGCTGGGCCTTCCGGCGCAACGGTTGCACCATCACCGAAGCTGGCCGCGTGCGCTGGCTCTATGACAGTTGAAGGAGGGTAGGATCATGCTGCTCGAAGCACCGTTCACCGAAAAGAAGATCCGGGCCCTGAAGGTGGGAGACCAGGTCGAGATCACCGGGCTGCTCTACACCGGTCGCGATGCGGTCCACAAATACCTGCACGACGGGGGGAAGCCTCCGGTCGACCTGCGGGACAGCATCATCTACCACTGCGGTCCGGTGGTGGTCAAGGAGCAGGGCAAGTGGGTGGTGAAGGCCGCCGGCCCCACCACGAGCATTCGCGAAGAACCCTACCAGGGACCGCTCATGGAGCAGTATGGTATCCGCGCGGTCATCGGCAAGGGTGGCATGGGGCCCAAGACCCTGGAGTACTGTCGCAAGGTGGGCGGCGTGTACTTCCACGCCATCGGCGGCGCGGCCCAGGTCCTGGCCGAAAGAGTGGTGGAGGTAACAGGCGTGCACATGGCCGAACAATTCGGTTCGCCCGAGGCCATCTGGGAATTCCGGGTGGAAAGATTCCCGGTGGTGGTGACCATGGATTCCCACGGACGTTCCCTGCACGACCAGGTGCTGTCCGCTTCACAGAAGGAACTGGAGAAGCTGCTGTAGTCCGGTCCGGTTGACGCGTCATCTGACGCGAGGAGGTGCTACTTGTATCACGATCCCGCCAGCGAAGCGGCCGCCGCCAACGAGGGGCCCGTGCTGAATCTGCCGCTTGTCCTGAACATCCTGTACCGGGGGCGCCTGCTGGTGCTGAGTGTCACCCTGTTGGGAGTGGTGGCCGGTGCCGTCTATGGTCTGATCACGACCCCGCTCTACATGGCGACGATGCAGGTGCGTCCGGGTATCGTGGCGTACAGTGATGCGGGTGGACCGGTGCGGGAGTGGGCTCTCAAGGATATCGTCTACTGGTTTCGCAGCGGCCTGTACGGTGCCCACCTGTCCGATGA
>QNDV01000193.1 GCA_003646045.1 bacterium | reverse complement strand
TGAGTCAATGTGCAAAAAAGATGGCGGCATGTTGCGGCAATTTATACCCGCAAAATTAGCCGATAATCCCACGATGGCTATAAATGACCCAGACTATATAGACAAGCTTGAGGGCTTAGGTGATCCCGCACTAGTAAAAGCCATGAAGGACGGTGATTGGAATATTGTTAGTGGCGGTGCATTTGATGATGTATGGAAGCCAGACACTCATGTTATAGATAGGTTTGAAATTCCTAGACAGTGGTATTTTGACAGGTCATTCGATTGGGGCAGCTCAAAGCCTTTTTCTGTTTTATGGTTTGCTGAGTCTGATGGAGAGAATATGCCAGAAGGAATGTACTTCCCAAAAGGTACTGTTTTTGTTATTGAGGAATGGTACGGATGTGAGGACTTGGAAAGTGACAAGGGGCTATATTTGAGCAGCCCTGAAATAGCGGAAGGGGTAAAAAGTCGAGAGGATGATAGTGAATATATATTCGATACCGGCCCCGCTGATTCGGCTATATTTGCAATAACAGATGGAAATAGCATTGCTGATAGAATGGAGGATGAAGGCTTATATTGGGACCCATGCTCAAAAGGCCCAGGCTCAAGAGTAACAGGATTAGAAACAGTAAGGGGTTATCTTAAAAACTCTGTTAATGACCCGCTTGAAAAAGAGGGGCTTTATATATTCAGCAATTGCCAATACTTAATTAAAAACATTCCTGTCCTGCCCAGGGACAAAAAGAAATATGATGATATAGACACCAATGCAGAAGATCATGATTATGATGCACTCAGGTACAGACTAACAACTGAAAGAAGAAAAGGATTGTCGACTAAAGGCCATTATAGATAGTTCTACTCAACAATCGGTAGCCAGGAATGCCGACAATTATATCCGCCCCTGTTGATAATAGTCGGGCCTGGCTTTTTACCGGCCCAGCTATCATCATCAAATTGTTTTATTTCAGCTAATGTATAAGCCTCATTCACATGTTTAGCGCACCATTGACGACTATCTTTTATTAGCGTTCCAAAATACTCAAACTTGTCTATACCTGCCTGTTTTGCAGTCATTATACTAGCACTGGCATAGTATTCCATCAGTGAATCTTGTGTTATTGTTTCCGCATGTGATGACATAGGCCGCCCACCAGCATCTTTAATGCCGGTTAATATATTCCTGATTGACATGATTAGATCATTTTTGTCACTTCCATTTATTACATGATCGATAACAGTTTCATTGAGTCTGTCTTGCGTTTGACTACTGAGCGACTCGTGAAAATTTCTATCATTTATAATCAGTGCTCTGAGTGTTGTTGATGTAGTTCCCGCGTAAGTTGTTTTCAGTCCTTTTTGAACAAGTGAATCTATATCTTTAAAGTCTAGCGTTGTTTCAACTTCAGTTAAATATATTTCATTAAATGCTTTTTGAGTTTCACGTAAAAACGCCCTCGACTGAGGCAATGATACTGAAGGCGCGGCAATTGTTCCGTTTGGTTTTGTATCTATACCAGCAGCCAGCAGTATAATGCTATTCTCGAGTTTTAGAATAGCGTTACTTATTGCTTTCTCATTCCTATCAATTTTTTTATTTAATAGCGACTGAGCCTCTTTTTTATTCATCTTCTAATTCATCGCTTGCATTATCCATATCATTTAAATTAATTTCAACAGAGTTGGCGTTAATTTCATCATCTATAGTTTTTGATGTTTCTCTGGACAAGTCAGGCAATGTTCTTCCCACTGTAGTTTTTTGAACTTCCTGATTAAATGTTTCAGATTTGACCATTTGCATAGCAGCAGTGAAATTGTCTAAATCATCAGAAAGGCTTTGTATGTCATAATTTTTAGTTCTGGATATTGATATACTTTCAAATGCCTGTTGATTATCTTGCCACATTAACCATATATCTATTATATTCAGTTCTGCTTGTTCGAGCACTGATGCTGATTTAGCAAGCGACGAATTAAATGATTGAAACGCCCTTTTCTTCGCTTCACCTGATTCAACACCAGCGCCGTTATCATTCATAAAAGAGGCTGATATTGATTTATACGCCTCCAATATAATAATTTCGTTCCATTCTATAATTGCGGTTATAGGCGCTGAAACTTCAGTAGATAACCACGATGCCTTGCTTTCTGGAAATTTACGGTCATATTCAAGTACTGCTCTTGGCTCGACTTTTATGTTTCTACTGTCATTTTGTCCCTTGTCTGGAACTTGAAGCATTGGGAAGCCGTTATATGCAATTATCTCATTAGCACTATGAGCATTGTTTATTAGAGCAGAGTCATGTCTAGCAACTTCCTTTATGTCGCTATTTCCCCCCATTGTTACCGTATTAGCATCATTTTTTAAAACCACAAAAGGGATTATTCCCAGGTTATTGACACCCGAATCATGCAGTATATATTCTTTATCATCATCTGTAGCCCAAATTTCCCATTTATCAGGCCACCACAAATTAAAATTTCCAGTATCATCAAAAAGCTTCAGGTAGATTAAAACCTTTGACCCGTTTATTAATTCATATGTCCAGTCATAAATAGATAGCGGTGAAAAGCTTGTAATGTACGGATATATTTTTTCTAGTGCATCCATTTCAATAGTTCGCTGTTCGTCTATTTTTGCCTTATTTATTAATAAACCAACGTACCCATAGACCTTACTAATGAGCATTTGATTCTGCATATAATCTTCAAAATTATTCCCCTGTTTATCGCAGTTTTTTATAAACATATTAAAAAGTTTGTCGTTTTTCAATGATTCAAAATCATAATCTGTAGGCTTTGAAAATAGATACCCAATAACCAGATCAATTAGCCTTTCCGATAGATTAAAGCCAAATATCGTTTTTAATCGTGCTGCATAATCTTCGTTTGATTCGTCTGTAAGTCTTTTGACTATTCCATAATCAAGTAATGCTTTTGTGCCTTCATACGCGGCTCTATAAAATTTCCAGCTTTCACTATGTGCCAGATAATCAACATGTTTGCTTTCTAATTCTTTTCTATTCATTTTTTTTAACTCGCTTTATTTTTATAGAATTATAAACTTTCTAGGCGTTATATGTTAGTATTTGAGTTAAACCAGTGTAATGCTGGTAGGCATATCGCCTCATTCAATAAAATCAGTGTAAAATCTGACAGTCGTTTGACTGACTTCTAAAGAGAAAATTATGAAACTAAAGCTAAATGAATCTGGAAATGTAATTGTACGAAATGACAAACCCGTTTATGAAACAAATAACGGGAATGAAATAGAGTTCGATGCTGAAAGCACTACAAATACTATACAGAATTTAACTAGGGAGCGTGACGGACTAAAGGCCACTAATAAAACAATGGCACAAGGTGCGGAAAAGTTCAAAGATTTAGATTTAGAGCAAATAACCAAAGACAGAACAATTGTAAAAAATTTGGATGATAAAAAGCTGATTGATGCCGGAGAGGTTGATAAAGTTAAGGCTGAATTATCTGATGTATTCAATACTGAAAAGCGTAAACTTGAGGATATGATAGGCAGCAAAGATGCAAAAATTAACGATCTAATGATTGGTAGTCTTTTTGCTCAGTCTAATTATTTGAAAGAAAATGTTATTTTACCCAGCGATATGTGTCGTGATTCATTTGGTAAGAATTTCAAGCTTGAAGATGTAGGCGGAAAATTAACCGTAGTCGGGTATGTTGGTGAGAATAAAATATATAGTCAAAAAAACTCTGGTGAATTAGCAGGGTTTGAAGAGTCTATTGAAACAATTGTAGGCGGCTATGAAATGAAAGACAGAATTTTAAAATCATCCAATAACGGCGGTTCTGGTTCTGGCTCTGGCGGTAGTAACAATAAACAAAAAACAAACGGGAATTTAGGTGGCAATCGGCAAGAAAGAGCAGCCGCAATTGCATCAAGATTCCCTGATTTAAGTAATTAATATAAAAAAGGTGAATTAAAATGGCTTTATCGCAAATGCAAGTATTCAACGAATACGTCATGCCCGCGACTATTGAAACGTTGGCTCAGATGGTTGAAAAATTCAATCAGGCTTCTAATGGTTCAATTCGATTAACAACCGATGGTTTTACGGGTGATTTTTTGCAAGAGTCGTTTTTTGCATCCATCCACAGCGCGCAGAGACGTGTTGACCGTTATGCAGCAAATGGAGCGGCTTCAACAACCGACCTGACACAGTTAAAGCATAGCTCTGTTAAAGTCGCTGGTGGGTTCGGGCCTATTTTATTTGAACCTAGTCAGTTAACCTGGTTATCAAAGCCAACGGCTGAGGGTATCGAGGTTATTTCAAGAAATTTCGCAGAAGCCTTAATGCAAGACCAACTGAATACCGCGATTGCAGCGTTAGTTGCTGGTATTGGTAATCAAGCATCTGTTGTTAATGATGTTTCAGCTACCGCTGGTATTTCCTATACCGCCATGAATGGAGCACATGCTAAATTTGGTGATCATTCAGGAAATTTAATTGCCCAGGTTATGTCGGGTGCAAGCTACCATAAAATAATTGCATCAAATCTTACTAATACAGCACAGTTATTTCAGGCTCAAAATGTCACAGTTGTTGACGTGCTTGGTAAACCGATTATTGTAACCGATGCACCTGCATTTTACCTGGCTGGTACTCCGAATAAAGCCTATGCTTTATCGCTTGTAGAGAGTGCGGCGATTGTGCATGATGGTGGCGATTTAATTTCAAACATAGAAACAACTAACAATAAACAACGTATAGAAACAACTATGCAAGTCGATTATACATTTGGTCTAGGACTCAAAGGCTATGCGTGGGATGAAACAAATGGCGGAAAATCCCCAACTGATGCAGACCTAGCAACAGGTACTAACTGGGATCTAGTCTCCACTAGTATTAAACATACAGCCGGTACATTGACTATTGTTGACGCTGATTTATAAGTGATTTAGAGCGGCTAACGCCGCTTTTTATTTGGAATATAAAAATGAAAGAAAAAATTGCCTATACTATCCATCCTGTTTCAACTAAGTTAAAAACAGAATTGACAAAAAAAGGGTATAAAATTATTGATGCCCGGTTTGCTGGCAAAGGTGATAAAATTTTTAATGGCCCAGAAGTTAAACAAAAACCCATTGCTAAATAATGGCATATTCTACCGATGCTGATTTAATCAAAGTTCAGCAAAATATTCTTGATTTGGGTGTTTCAGACTGGAATGACCAGGCTGATGAGGCCGCTCTTATTATTGATAGGGACGTTACAATAGCCTGGTATCAGTCCGCATCTGATGCAATAGGCATTAGTGATGAATTTAACCCTGATTTAGTTATTCCTGACGACCAATTCGTAAGGCTGTCTGTTTATAAAACATTAGAACTGGCTTATTTGTTTTTAATGCAGGACGCTGAAGAAGATCCTTTTAGAATAAAAATGAAATTGTTTGCAGTAAAATATAATGCTGAATTTAACAAAATCATTGAGGATGGCATTAAGTATGACTGGAATAGCGATGGA
>QNDV01000192.1 GCA_003646045.1 bacterium | reverse complement strand
CAGCTTTTCCTCTACCGCCGCGATCACCGCCGAACTGTTGGTGCCGAAGAGCTTGATGACCTGGCCGGCCACCACTTCGCCGGTGCCATTGCGGGTCTGCAGACCACGCCGCACGGCGCCACCGGTACCCACGGCGGCCAGGTCGGACAGGAATACCGGCCGACCGTCCACGGTCTTGATCACGATACGCTCGAGATCGTCGATCCCGCGGGCCAGGCCCACCGAACGCACCACGAATTCCTCGGCGTTGTGCTCGATGAACTGTGCGCCGACGTTGAGGTTGTTGGCCTCGATGCGGCCGATGACCTGGTCCAGGGTCACGTCGTAGCGCAGCAGCTGCTCGGGGCGCACGTCCACCTGGAACTGCTTCTCCCAGCCGCCGATGCCCAGCACCTCGGTCACTCCGGGCACGGTCTGCAGGTGGAACTTCACCAACCAGTCCTGCACGGCGCGCATCTCGGTCAGGTCGAAGTTGCCCGAGGTGTCCTCCAGGTAATAGAACAGCACCTGTCCCATGCCGGTGGAGATGGGACCCATCTCGGGGTTGCCGAAGCCGGCGGGGATCTGTTCGCGCGCCTCCTGCAGGCGCTCGCCCACGAGTTGGCGGACGAAGTAGATGTCCAGCCCGTCCTCGAAGTAGATGTTCACCACCGAAAGGCCGAAGTTGGAGATGGAGCGCACTTTGGCCACACCCGGCAGGCCGGTCATGGCGGCTTCCACGGGGTAGGTCACGTAGGTCTCGATTTCCTCGGGAGCCAGGCCTTCGGTCACGGTGAAGACCTGGACCAGATTGGGTGAGACATCGGGAAAGGCGTCCACCGGGAGCCCCGTGTAGGCGCGCCAGCCGGCGGCCATCACCAGTATGGCCATCACCAGCACCAGCAGCCGGTTGCGCAGGCCGATTTCAATAAGTCTATCCAGCATGGCAACCCTCCTAGTGGTTGTGGCCGTCGCCGAACGACGCCTTTTCAAGTTCCGCCTTCAGGGTGAAACCACCCTCGGCCACGTAGATGTCGCCCGCGTCCAGTCCCGACGTGATCTCCACCAGGGTGTCGGTGCGTCGGCCGATCTCCACGGGGTGGGGCTCGAAGCCGGCAGCGGTTTCCACGAATACGGACAGGCGATTCTCCACCGTGAACAGCGCCGTGGTCGGTACGGCAACGGCCACCTCGCGGGATGCGGTTTCCACCTCCGCGGTGATGAACATTCCCGGTCGCCAGTGCAGGTCGCCGTTGGGCATTATTACCCGGGCGGTGGCTGTGCGGGTGGCTTCGTCAACCACCGGTGAGACATAGTCGATGTTGGCGGTGATGCCGCCGTCGTGACGTCCGCAGGAAACGGTTACCGGCAGGCCCTTCGTGACGTCCTCGAGATCGCGCAGGTAGACGGCGATGTCGATCCACACCGTATCCAGATCCGCCACCACGAACAGGGCCTGCTCACGGCCCACGGCTTCGCCCAGGGTGACGTGGCGCTCGATGATGGTGCCGGCCAGGGCGGTGCGTACCTCGAAGGTGGTAAGGCTGGCATCGCCTTCCACCACCGCCAGGGTCTGACCGGCGCGCACCTGGTCGCCGACGCTGGCCCGCACTTCGCGCACCACGCCTTCATAGCGGGGCACGATGTGGGCAACCCGGTCCAGGTTGGGCTGGACCTCGCCGGGCAGGGTGCGCAGGTGACGCAGGGTGCCCGGACCGGCTACGGCGGTGACCACACCGAATTCCTCGCGAGTGGCGGCGTCGAGTCGGACAAGGTCCTCCTGGGCCGCCCCGGGGTGATCGCCTGCGGGATGATCGCCGGGATGGTCCTGG
Source organism: bacterium (assembly GCA_003646045.1). The sequence continues at coordinate 3,692 of QNDV01000192.1, read as the reverse complement.
GCCCAGGCGCCGACGGCGGTCAACAACAGGGCAACCAGCAGGTGGAATGTCAGCTTGTTCATGGGCGGTCCTCCAGGGAGATCTCGGTTATATCGTTGCCCAGCAACGCGGCCAGATCGACGGCGGCAAGGTGATGGAGCGTCAGGGCTTCCACGTGGGCCAGTTGCCACTCGACCCAGGTGCGGCGTACGGCAAATACGTCGGTGAGGGAGTAGGCGCCGCGGGAGTAGGCGGTGCGGGCCTCGTCCAGGGCGGCGCCGGCGGCGGGCAGCATATCCCGGCGGATGGACACGGCGTCGGCGCGGCTGCTGGACAGCCGGCCCCAGGCGTCGGCCAGTTCAGCCTTGAGACTCACTTCGGCCGCGCGCACGTCCGCGTCGAAACGCACCACGTCGGCGGCGGCGGCCCGCTGGGCGTCGCGGTTGGTGTTACGCACGGCCAGGGGGATGCCCACCGCGGCGACGAAGGCGTAGTCGTCAGTACCACTGAGACGGCGCAGGCCGGCGGCGGTGGTCAGGTCCACGGCTCCCGAACTGGTGGCCAGTTCCACCGCGGCCCGTGCGCCGGCCAGTTCCGCGGTGGTCAGGCGGGTCACGGGGCTGGTGGGTATCCGGTCCAGGACCTCGGTCCACGTCGGAACGACCATGAGCCGCTCCAGATCCCCTTCGACCGGATCATAGGCGGCCTGGTCGTCACCCCAGAGGGCGCCCAGTCGCAGGCGTGCCGTGTGCAGGGCCTCACGGGCGCGATCCCCCTCTCGCCGCGCGGCTGCCCAACCGAGGTGGGCTCGCTGTGACGCGATGCGGCTTTCGGCCCCGGCGGCCACGCGTCGTGCCACTGCCTGGCGGTCGCGGTCGGCCACGGCGGTCAGGGTATCGGCCTGGGCCACACGCCGCCGGGCGGCCAGTACTTCCACCCAGGAACGGGCCAGGTCCGTGTGCAGGGTGAGCAGGGCCAGTTCGTTGGCGGTGCGACCTTTCTCGAGCTCGGCATTGGCCAAGGCCCGTCTGCTGTCAGCCTTGCCGCCCCGTTCCCAGGTCTGGGAGAGCAGCAGGGTCAAGTCGGCGTCGTCAAAGCTCGAGAAGCCGCCGGAACCGGCGAAATTCTCCACTTCGAATTCCAGCTCGGGATTGAGGCCCCGGCCGGCCTGCTCCACCCGTGCCTGGCGGGCTTCAAGGTCGGCGGCCGATGCCGCCAGGGCGGGGTGACCGGCGAGTACCTGTTGCCAGGCCTCGTCCAGGGTCAGGGCGTGAGCGGGGGTGAGTGCCAGGGCCAGGGCCCCGGCCAGCATCGCCACGCGGATCTTGGGTGTCATGTGCGTTCCTCCGTCGAGATTGCGTTTTCATCGGGATCCACGCGGCAGACGACGGCGCGTGGTCCAGGTCATGGTGCGGAAGGCGAAGGGGTTTCTAGCAGAGCAGGGGCAGGGCGGCCGGAGGCAACAGCCGCGGACTGACGTCCGGGTACTCGCCGCGGCAGGGCAGGTCGACAGTGGGTTCGACCGATATACCAGTCAAGGCCGCGGCGATCGGTGCCGCATCGACCTTGATCAGGAGCTTGGCCACGGTATTGACATCGTGGGCCACGTTGCAGGGATCGCTGGGGCAATCACTTTCGTGCCCGCAGGCGGGACTGTTGTCGTCGGCGCAGGCGTGCTCCAGCAAACCACCGCCACAGGTCGACGGGGCGACCAGCAGGGTCCACAGGGCGATGAGCACGAACATGCCGAAACGATGATTCATGGGGTCAAGAATAGCGTCGAAAGGAGGGCGCCACAAGGAGGCGATGTCGACGCACCTGGTTTCAGCAGATCCGCGGCAACTGCTCACCCACGGGCATATCGACAATTCTTTCGGCCCCGAGGCCCGTGGTCATGGTCACCGTGCCGGGATGTTCGGCCACCACACGTCCGATGATCACCGCATCCCGCCCTTCGGCGTGGGCGCGCATGGCCACTACCACCGCTTCGGCATCCGCCTCTGGCACCACCGCCACCAGCTTGCCCTCGTTGGCCACGTACAGCGGGTCGATGCCCAGGATCTCGCAGGCGCCGCGCACGTCGTCGCGCACGGGTATGGCAGCCTCATCCAGCTTGATCCCCACCCGGGCCGTGCCGGCGAATTCGTTGAGGGTGGTGGCCGCGCCGCCCCGGGTGGGATCGCGCAGGGCCTTCACCCCGGGACAGACTTCCAGGATGGCCGCCACCAGGTGATTCAGCCCGCGGGTATCGCTGGTCACCGTGGACTGGAAGCTCAACCCCTCGCGCACGGTCATGACGGCCATGCCGTGATCGGCCAGGGTGCCCGACAGGATCACCGAGTCACCGGGGGCGATACGGTCGGCGCCCAGTCGAACGCCCTCGGGGATGACCCCGATGCCAGATGTGTTGATGAAGATCCGATCGGCCGAGCCGCGATTCACCACCTTGGTGTCGCCGGTGACGATGCGCACGCCGGCCTTGCTGGCCGCGGTTTCCATGGAGCAGAGCACGCGATGGAAGTCGGCCAGGGGCAGGCCTTCCTCCAGCACGAAGCCCACCGAAAGGGCGATGGGGGTGGCGCCGCTCATGGCCACGTCGTTCACCGTGCCGTTGACGGCCAGGTCGCCGATGTCGCCACCGGGAAAAAAGATGGGGCTCACCACGAAGGTGTCGGTGGAAAAGGCCACCAGCCCGGTCGGCAGGTCCAGCACCGCCTGGTCCTCCATACGATCCAGTTCGGGGCTGGTGAAGCGCGGTATGATGAGCTTGTCGATGAGGTCGGCCGACAATCGTCCGCCCGCACCATGGGCCAACTGCACCGTGTCGTGGTCCAGCAACGGCATGGGGCAGCTCAGGTTGTTGAGATCGGGACGGTCGTTCACAACGTGTTCCTCCGCGCGTACTTGTGGTAGGCGGCACAGGCGCCCTCGCTGGAAACCATGGTGGCCCCCAGGGGATTCAGCGGCGTGCAGGGATCACCGAAGGCCGGACATTCATCCGGTTTTTTCAAACCCTGCAGGATTTCCCCGGCGATGCAGACGGCATGCTCTTCGGTGTGGATGCCGGTGACCTCGAACTTGCGCTCGGCATCGTAGGCGGCGTAGGCCTCGGCCACGGTCAGGCCGCTGGCGGGGATGTTGCCGATGCCTCGCCACTTGCGGTCGCACACGGCATAGACCTCGTCCACCACGGCCCGGGCGGCGGGGTTGCCGTTCCGGTCCACCACCCGTGCATACTGGTTGTCCACGCCCACTTCACCGTTCTCCAGCATCTGCACCGTACGCAGGATGCCCTGCAGGATGTCCACCGGTTCGAAACCCGTGGGGCAGATAGGCACGTCGTACTTGCGGGCGATGGGTTCGTACTCGTCCCAGCCCATGATGGCGCACACGTGTCCCGCGGCCAGGAAACCCTGCACCTTGTTGGTGGGTCCGCCGAGGATCGCCTCCATGGCCGGCGGCACCAGCACGTGGCTGACTATCTCCGAGAAGTTGGTCAGTCCCTCGGCCGCCGCCTGCTTGATGGCCATGGCGTTGCCCGGCGCGGTGGTCTCGAAGCCCACGGCCAGGAAGACCACCTCGCGGTCGGGATTTTCGCGGGCCATCTTCAGCGACTCCAGGGGCGAGGCCACCATGCGCACGTCACCGCCCCTGCTCTTGACACGGAACAGGTCGTCGTCCGTGCCGGGCACCCGCAACATGTCACCGAAGCT
>QNDV01000191.1 GCA_003646045.1 bacterium | reverse complement strand
TTCTTGCGGGCCATGTCAATCTCCTTCTCGCGTCAGGCTGGCAACCGGCGACTAGTCGCGCGCGGTGGCACCTTCACCGTTGTCCTTGCGGCGCCGCTTGGCTATGGCCACGCGGTTGCGCTCTTCCCACTCCTCATCGACGACGATGAGATGGCGCAGCACCTGATCATCCAGGCGCAGGAACTTGTCCAACTCCACCCCCGCCGTACCCGCACTGCGGTACCTCAGGAACATGTAGTTGCCCTTGTTCTCGTCGTCGATCTCATAGGCGAGACGACGCACGCCCCAGTGGTTCTCCTGGGTTACTTCACCCTCGTGGTTGGCGAGGATGTCCTTCACACGCTGGACGCGATCAGCCATGGCAGCCTCGGGCTGGTCCGCACGCAGGATGAAGATAAGTTCGTATTTCTTGGTCACTGGTAACACCTCCCTCCGGACAGAATGACCCGGATCACTATTCGCCGGCACGGACCTCGGGGGTTCGCACCCGGCGTCAGACCGGGTAGGGATGGTTTGCCTCCAGCAGTTTGCTGGCTATGGCGTTTTCGAGCGGCACCGGGCGCCGCGTCGCCGTCCGTAACGGCGACCGGATAATATATCCCCCGTTGCCACAGGGGGCAAGGTGAATCCGGATATCATTACTGCGGATCCTCGCGACGAACCCGGCGATTGAAACGGCTGACCGTGGCATCCAGGCCTTCGGCCAACCAGAATTCGAGGGCATCCGCCGCGTGGATTACCATGTCCCGGGCCTCATCACCCTCTGCTGCGGTAAATGGGGAGAGCACGAAATCCGGCCAGTCGGCGGGATCAACCTCATGCTCCAGGGGCGCGATACCCAGGCGAAGTCGGGGAAAATCCCCGTCTCCGAGGTGGTCGATGATCGAAGCGAGTCCGTTCTGTCCGCCGCTGGATCCCCCGGCCCGCAGACGCACCGAGCCCAGGGGCAGGGCCAAATCGTCGCAGACCACCAGGGGCAACGGCAACACGACCAGCGCCGTCCCCGCATCCGGCGGCAAACGCCCTTCGCGCCAGGCCGCCACCGCCTCGCCACTCAGGTTCATGAAGGTCAGGGGCTTGAGCAGCACCAGGCCAGCCCGGTCATCGGTTGCCTCGGCCCACGCCGGATCCGCCACCGCGAAGGACATTCGACGCCTGTGTGCCAATTCGTCCAGGACCATGAAGCCCACGTTGTGGCGGTGATCGGCGTACCCGCGGCCGGGATTCCCCAGGCCCACGATAAGGCGGGTCGTTTGCAAGCCGCTCTCCTTTGCCTGAAATGCGAGCAGCCGGCCGACAGTCCGGCCGGCTGCTGCCGGGTATCGCGATATGGCGGGAAGGATCTAGTCCTTCTTGTCCTTCTTGTCCTTCTTGTCTTTCTTGTCGCCGCCATCGTCGGAGGCGGCTGGACCATCGCCCTCGCCTTCGCCTTCGCCTTCGCCCTCGGCGCCTTCGGCACCTTCCTCGCCCTCGACCTCTTCTTCCTCTTCCTCGAAGATGCTCGCCGGCTTGATGTTCAGCACGAGCATCTCCGGGTCTGTCACGATCTCACCGACGGGGATGGTCACGTCACGCACGAAGATCTTGTCGTTCAATTCCAGTCCGCTGATATCGATCTCGATGAATTCGGGGAGCTCACTGGGACGGCAGCTGATCTCGATGGAGGACAGGGACAAGGCCACCGAGCCTTCGCCGGTCTTGGCGACCTGGCACTCGCCCGTCACCTCGACCGATACGGCCACGGTCACAGGCACACCACGGGGAATCTCCATCAGATCCACGTGCAGGATCTCGTCGGTCACCGGATTGCGCTGTATTTCGCGCAGCAGGGCGATGTGCTCGTCATCTTCGCCATCCAGTTCCAGGCTGAAGATCGCCGCACCACCACCGAGCTTCCGCAGGAGTACACCGAAGCTCTTGGCATCCAACTCGACCAGGGCGTTGTCCCGGTCCCTGCCGTAGATGATGGCAGGCACGCGGCCGGCGGCACGCGTACGACGGTTACTGTTCTTGCCGGTTGTAGACCGGGGATGAACGCTGAGATTCACGAGACCCATGGGGGTTTCCTCCAAACATCACTGGCCCTTCAGGGCCGGGCAAGGGCTCGCCGCGGAATGCGGCAAGGAACCTTCTGGCACATACAAGCAACCTGTCGGCACTTTGGCCCGAGGGAGGAGCGTCGCCCCGCCAACCACAAGGGAAAGCTACTCCGGGCGGGATACGGCGGACCTCCGGAAAATGAGCGCCTAAATAAGCACTGTCCCGCGGCGCTGTCAAGATTCCCGGTGCGGGCGGATACTGGCCCGACCGCTAATCGAACAGCGCGCTGACCGTCTTCTCGAGATGGATACGTTCGATGGCTTCCGCCAACAGGGGGGCCATATCCAGTACCTTGATCTTGGGACATTCGTCGAAACGGTCGAAGGGGATGGTATTGCTCACCACCAGTTCCTTGATGGGCGAGGCATTGATCCGCTCGATGGCCTGCCCCGACAGTAAGGGGTGGGTGCAACAGGCGGTTACCGACTTGGCACCGTGTTTCTCCATACAGACCCGTGCCGCATCCGTGATGGTACCGGCGGTATCGATCATGTCGTCGAAGATGATGACATCCCGCCCATCCACGTCACCGATGAAGTTCATGACCACCGCTTCGTTGGCCCGGGGCCGCCGCTTGTCGATGATGGCCAGACTAGAGTCCAGGCGCTTGGCAAAAGCACGGGCCATCTTGATCGAACCCACATCGGGCGCCACCACGGCCAGGTTTTCCCGTGGCCAGTCGGCGAAATGCTTCAGCAACACCGGTGCCGAGTAGAGGTGATCCAGGGGAATATCGAAGAAGCCCTGGATCTGGGGAGCATGCAGGTCGATGGTCAACACCCGGTCCGCACCCGCGGTGGTGATCAGGTTGGCCATGAGACGCGCACCGATGGGCACGCGGGGCTGGTCCTTGCGGTCCTGGCGGGCATAGCCGAAGTAGGGAATCACGGTGGTGGCCCGGCGGCAGGAGGCCCGCCGCACCGCGTCCAGCAGCAGTAGCACCTCCATCATGTTCTCCGCCGGTGGCGGAGTGGGCTGGATGATGAAGACGTCCGTGCCGCGGATGTTCTCCTTGATTTTCAGCTGGATCTCGCCGTCGGAAAAACGGTCGATTTCCACGTCGAGCAACTGCACATTGAGATTTGTCGCGATGCGCTCGGCCATCTCCCGGTGGGCCGTGCCGCTGATCACTACGAGTTCATTGTACATGGACGGATCCTCCGCTGCGTCCGGGTGCCGATGGTTGCAGGGTCCTCGATCGTGCGTCGGGACGTGTCCCTTTCCAGGGCGACACGCAGGGCCAGCAGGGTTCGCCTGACGGCGATTTGGTTGGGGCGGCAGGATTCGAACCTGCGAGTGCATGGACCAAAACCATGTGTCTTAGCCACTTGACTACGCCCCACTCAGCTCAGAAGCTCTCCTCCATGACGGATCCGCGACCGTCATCGCCATAGCGGTTGGGGGGCGGAATCTCCCCCTTCTCGACACGCTGGAGTTCGTGGCGGTAGGCCGCGATGACCTGGTTTTCCATCCACTCGCGGGTCTCCATGTTGATCGGATGTGCGATGTCCTGGAAGGTACCATCCCGGCGCTTCCGACTCGGCATGGCGATGAACAGCCCCGTAGCACCCTCGATGATCTTCAGCCCCCGGATAACGAAGGCACTTTCGAGGGTGATGCTGGCGAACCCCTTCAGCTTGTTGTCGTCTCGCAAGGTAATCCTGATCTCGGAAAGTTCCAAGGTTCTCCCTCTCGCTGGCGAGCTCCCTGAGAGTCCGCACCCGGCGGGGATGAGCCTAGGGATCGAGGACCTGCACGCCCGTCGAAAACGGCCCCACCGCCCTGACGAACAATCCTGCCTGCTCGAATTCCCCCGCAACCGGTGTCATGTCGTAGTCGTCGGGAAAAACGGCGAAGACCGCCGACCCACTTCCCGAAAGCATTGCCACCGGCTCCAGTTCCCTCAGTCGCAACACCATACGCTGGACGAGAGGATGTGTCGGTAGCACGACATCTTCAAGTCTGTTGAAGCCGGGCCACGTCTTCTGCGGAAATCTGGCCAGAATAGACTTGATCACTTGGATGTTAGCCTTGGGGCTGTTGACTGTCAATCCCATTTTAAGGTCTTCATATACCTCGGAGGTGCTTAAATTCAAGTGGGGCCTGATGATAAGAAACTGTCCGGACTGGACGGGGGTCAATCTTGTCAGACGCGTTCCTCGACCACGGGCAAGGGCCGTTCCGCCGGCAATGAAGAACGGCACATCGGATCCCAGATCACCGGCCAAGGACTCGAGACGCTCCTGGTCGAGCCTGGTGTCAAACAGCCTGTCGCAAGCCACCAGCACCGCGGCCGCATCACTGCTGCCGCCGCCCAGGCCCGCCGCCGCCGGTATCTCTTTTTCCAGGTGGATGCGCAGGGTTCCGGAAACCCCGACTTTTCGGCAGAAATGGACCGCCGCCTGCCAGCAAAGATTCGTATCGTCAGCCGGGACGCCCGGCACACCGGACACCGACAGGGAGATATCCGCCGGCCCACCCGGTCTCTGTTCGTCCAGATCCACCGTCACCCGGTCGAATAGTCTGACTGCCTGCAGAACTGTTTCCACATCGTGGAATCCGTCGTGGCGGCGACGCAGCACTTCCAGATGCAGGTTGACCTTGGCCGGTGCCCGCAAGACGAGTCTGCGGTTCACGGTCCGGCGTCCCTTGGTGTAGGTCTGGTCGGTCATATGGGGTCAACCCTTCAGCTCGGACGATTCATGACGGAGTCGGCCCCAGGCCGATTCCCGGTGCCGGCGAACCAGTGCCGGTCGCTTGAGCAACTGCCAGGCTGCCCCGCGCAGGGAGCGCTGGGCAGCCAGACGTGGCGTTGGTGCCAGCAGACGTGGCGGAATCCCCAGCCCAAGATCCACCAGTTCGGTACGACCGGCCAGACGGATGTTCCGCGGATCGCCACTGCCCAGGCCCGCGGCCGCACAGGTCCGCAGCCACGGCACCCGCCGGGGGTCGCCCCCGGCCAGGCGGCAGGCTACCGCATCGACAGCCACCGGGTCGCGGCCGGCAACCAGCACATTGCCCTGGAGTGTGGTGCGACGACCGGCGCCGTCGTTCACCGACCACATGGTGCCATCGAGAACGGCACCGGTCACGTGCAGGCTGGCCCTGGCAAAACGAACTATTTCCACCAGCAGATCGGCACGTCGGCCCCGCCAGTCGCTGCGCCGTCCCGGCGCCAACAACGCCGCCAACTGGGCCACGGCCCCTGCCAGGGGCCAACCTCCGCCCACGGTAGGCGTGGGCAGCAGGGTCACCGGTTCACCGACCAGACCCGTCGGCGCCGTCAGGTTGCCGCCGGTCCACTCGAGCAACCGGGGCAGATCCGCCGCCGGACGCACGGGACGCCGCGCCCATTCCTGCTCGCCGGCCCAGACTGCACCTGTCCTGGCCAGGGCAGCGGCCAGCACCGGCTG
>QNDV01000190.1 GCA_003646045.1 bacterium | reverse complement strand
GTGAGGTCGCCCACGGGAATCCCGCGAATGAGCAGGCCCTTGTCCGGCGGAACTTCCGAGGTGTCACAGACCATGCCCTTGACGCCGCGCATACCGCCGTAGGCCTGCAGCATTGTCACGTCACTTATCTTCGTGCCACCGTGTTTCTTGATCAGGGTCCGGATTTCGTTCTGCCAGACCGGGATTTTCTTCGCCAGGGCGTTCTGCAGCTTGGCCATGATCGCTCCATTCGTTCCGCCCAACGAGGGGCGGCATTCAAGAATCACCGGCGTCCCCTGGCCGGCGGCGGTTGGGCCGGCGATCGTCTAAACCATAGAAAAAGCGTACGGTTTCGCGATCGCGCGGTTCAGAATCCAATTACCGGGAACCTAGCAGGGACGACCGGGCAATTCAACCGTGCCGTGAAGAACAGTAAGCTTTTTTCGTGGAAATTCCGGAGTGGAGGTTTACCATTGAAGCAGTACTAAAAACCATTTGGACCTGCCAGCGGAGGAGACCATGAACGAAGACGTCAAGCTCTGCGTCGAGATCCTCGAGAAGGCCATCGCCTTTGAAGAGGAGGGTATGGCCTTCTTCCAGGATCGTGCCAGCAATGCCCCCTCGACCCTCGAGCGCAACCTGTTCAATTCACTGGCCAAGGACGAGGCGGGCCACAAGGCGTACCTCGTGAAGATGCGTGAGGACCTGCTGCGCGAGGGAACCATCGACGTGCTGCCGGACGTGGATGATGACCACGTGGCAGACATGCGCGGGATCTTCGAGAACGCCATCGATTCCGCCAATGACCCCTACGACTTCCAGCTGGAGGAGCTGGAGATCCTCAAGGGCGCCATGGATGTGGAGCGCCGCGGCTACGAGATGTACGCCGGTGCGGCCGCCAAGGTGGATTCACCCCGTGCCAAGGGCATCTTCGAGCACTTGGCTGCCGAGGAGCAGCAGCACTACACGCTGCTGAGCAATACCTACGACTTCATGGCCGACCCCGAGGGCTTTACCGGCTTCGACGGCGGGGCCATGCTGGACGGCGGGTAGCCGTTGCGGGCAGCGGACCGCCGTGCCTACTTCAAGGAGGTTGTCGCCCTGGCACCCATGGCCCAGGGAGGCAACCTCCCTTATCGTCGGCTCTGTCGCGAGTATGGCGCCGAGCGCACGTGCAGCGAAATGGTGCTGGCCGACAAGCTGGTCAAGGGCGGGGACCGACCCCTGTTGCGCCACCACGAGACGGAGGACGCCTTCGGTGTCCAACTGGCAGGACGCAAACCCGAGGTCATGGCCGCCGCGGCGCAGATCGCCGTGGGACATGGCGCACAATTCATTGATCTGAACTTCGGTTGTCCCATTGACCTGATCGTACGCCGGGGTTCGGGTGCGGCGGTCATGAAGAAACCGGGCCTGCTGGTCCGTATCGTCGAGACGGTCCGTGCCGCGGTGGACGTGCCCTTGTCGGTGAAGCTGCGCCTGGGCTACACCGAGGATAAATTGAATTGCGTCGACCTGGCCGAGCGCTCGGCCGAGGCCGGGGCGGACGCGGTCGGCATCCACGGCCGCACCCGCAGCCAGCGGTACCGGCTGAGCGCACGCTGGGACCTTATCGACGAGGCGGCCCGCACCGTCGACGTGCCGGTGCTGGGCAACGGCGACATCTATACTCCCTGGGACCTGGAGCGACGGCGCACCGAGACCGCCGTACGCTCGTTCCTGGTGGCTCGCGGTGCCCTGATCAAACCCTGGATTTTCCGTGAACTCGCCACCGGACAGCCCTGGTTGCCCACCGTGGCCGAGCGTTGGGCTGTACTGCGTCGGTTCTGCGACTTCGCTCTGGAGCACTTCGGTGACGACGAAATGGGGCGGCAGCGGGTCGAGAGGTTCTTCGTCTGGCACCAGGGTTTCTGGCACCGCTGGCGGCCCTGGACGCGGGAAGAATTTGACACCCAACTGCCCGACTCCCTACTGCAGGCCCGGGCTGCCCGGGTTACCGGGGATGCCGACACCGTGCTGCTGGCCAGCGCCGAAGAGGCTGATCACGCGCTGATTTTCCGGCGTGTTCTTGACAGGGACTTCCCCAGCGACTAGAGTCGTTTCTGCCCGGTCGTCAACCATCGCCCGGGCTCGACAACCCCATATCATGGCCTGGGGACCAGAGGAAGCCGGTGAAAGACCGGCGCGGCCCCGCCACTGTAAGCGGTTACGAAACCTGCAATTATGTCACTGGTTTTCCATTGGGAAGGCTGGGAAGGCGCAGGGAGTAGGACGACCCGCGAGCCAGGAAACCGGTACCAGGCCTGCCACCACCTTCGTGGGCGAGGTCTGGTTTTGGCGTTACTTCCCGGCAGGGATTCCCGCTTCAGGAATCATATCCATAGCGTGTGCACACCCGTGTGCATCGCCTTGGTCTGCCTGGTATCAACAGCACGAGCCGGGACTACGACGGCCACGACGACCACGACGACCACAGCGACGCGGATCGATACCCTGGTGGTCACCGCCGCGGTAAAGCAGATTCCCGCGCCCCAGGTGGGGTCGGTGGTCACGCGCATCGACCTGGCCGGCGAGAAGGGCGCCCGTGACCTGGCCGATGTGCTGGGCGCCACGGCCGGTCTGCAGATCCGTCGCTTCGGCGCCGCTGGCATGTCGGCCGTGCCTTCCCTGCGCGGATCATCACCCGCCCAGATCCGCATCTTCATCGACGGCATGCCCCTGGATGACGCCCAGACCGGCCTGGTGGACCTGGCCCGCCTGCCCCTGGAGCGATTCGAGAGTGTGGACATCCACCGCGGCGGGGTGCCTGTGCGTCTGGGTGGAGTGGGGGGGGCGGGTGCGATAAATCTCAAGACACGTACGGCCGCCTCGGGACTGGACCTGACCGTCGGCACGGGTTCATGGGGCGAGCTCAGCGGTCGCGCCGTGTGGGGCGTGGGCGATCCCGATGGTAAGCGCAACGCCTCGGTCACCCTGCACGGTCGGCAGGCCGACAACGACTTCCCCTACCTCGACCACAACTGGACATTCAACGATGCCGGCGATGATGTGGAACGGGTGCGGGAAAACTCCTGGATCCGCGAGCACGGAGCCTTCGTCCAGGGTCGCAGCGGTCTCGGAGATGACCTGACCGCCCGGGGCTGGGCCGGTTTCCTGCGCCGGGACGGTGGCCGGCCGGGGCCGGTGGGCGATTATGGCTCGCCCCATGCCCAGGTTCGTTATGAGAGGCTGGATGGCTACCTGGGCCTGGGCTGGCGCGACGACATGGTCAAGGTGGGCGTGTCCGGCGCCCGCACCGACGAGCAACTCGAGGATCCCTACGGCGAGGTGGGCCTGATGCCGCCGGGGCGCACCGACTCGCGCAGTCGGGATCTGACGGGCCGGCTGGTGACCACGCCGTCGTTCAGGGCGGCCACCTGGCTGGATCTGACTTTCCAACTGGGAGCGGAGCACCGCAGTCAGTGGTATGTCGAGACGTTCCGGGGTGTGGACGACCCCATGCGCCAGCGGATCCAGACCACGGTTTTCGGCAGCTGCGACGCGGACTTCGCCCAGGGTCGCCTGCGGGTGTCGCCATCCGTGCGCTGGCAGCGCAACGTGGATGATTTTCCGCCTGTGCCGCCGCTGCCCTGGTTGCCCGAGGAATCCGACGTCCGACACGAGCGCGAGGACGTTTCACCGGCTGTGGGGGTGGTCTGGGAGGCGTCTCCCGGTCGGGTGATCCTGGCCGCCCACGCATCCCGCTCGGTACGGGTTCCGACCTGGATCGAACTCTTCGGGCACCGCGGCGGCATCCAGGGCAACCGCGATCTGCAGCCGGAGGATATCGCAACCATCGATCTGGGGCTGACCACGCATCCCGCCGCCGGCGTTGTGCTGCGGGCCACGGTGTTCCGCAGCGAGACCGACAGTACAATCATCTTCGTGCCCAACAGTCAGCAAACCAGTCGGGCCATCAACGCGGGGCGCACAGTCACGCACGGCCTGGAGTTGGAGTTGATCACCGGCCTGCCTGCGGATCTGCATTTTCAGGGCAACATCACCTTCCAGCAGGCTCGCGACCACAGTGGCCACGAACCCTACGACGGGAAAGCCCTGCCCTACCTGCCGGACCGGGAGGCCTTCCTGCGTCTGGTCCGGCAGGCCGGAGCACTGACTCCCTGGTGTGAGGTCCTGCTCCAGTCCGCCAACTACCGCGATCGCGTGAACACCGCAGCAGGTATGGCACCGGCTCGCGAAGCGCTGAACCTGGGCCTGGATTGGAGCGTGGAGCCCGGCTGGCCCCACCCTGCAACCTGGCTGACCCTGGCCGTGTCACTGCAAAACGTCACCGACAACCGCATCTACGACGTCGAGGGATTTCCGCTGCCTGGTCGCAGTTGGCGAGCCTCGGTACGACTTCAACCGTGAGACCCCGGGGAGAGTAGATCATGAAATTCAACATCCGAATCATACCCGTAGCGACCATCCTGCTGGTTGCCCTGCTCACCGTCCTGCCCGCAGCCGCCCAGCAACCGGCGGGCTGGATCGTGACCACTGACTACTCCACGTTCGGTCGCGTTCGCAGCTTCGATGCCGCCGATCCATGGACGGTTTCGGCTGATCTGGCGGTAATTCCCGGTGACGCCACTGGGCGTCATCACGATGGTCTGGTCTACATCCTGGGGCGTGGCCAGAGTAACCTGATGCAGGTCTGGGATCCGGCTGCCGGCTTCGCACTTCTGGACGAAACCAGCCTGGGCAGCGGGCTTAACTTACAGGATATCGCTTTTGACACCGAGGGCGACGCCTATGTGAGCTGTTACGATTCGGCGGTGCTGCTACGGGTGGATCCGGTGGACGGCACTGTTCTCGACACCTATGACACGTCGATGTTCGCCGACGCGGATGGTCTGCCCGAGACCAGTCTGATGGCCGTGGTGGGTGACCTGCTCTACATCACCTGCCAGCGCCTGGACGTGAACAACTGGTACAGCCCCACCGGTCCGGGGGCGCTGCTGGTCTTCGACATGGTGGCCGAAGTCTGGGTGGACATGGACCCCGGCACCGCCGGCGTGCAGCCCATCGCCCTGCAGGGCGCCAATCCCTACACGCGGATTCTGGTGGACGGCGACCGCCTGACCGTGGGTTGCGCGGGGTTCTTCGGGGTGGCTGACGGTGGTATCGAAGGCGTGGATACGAGCGCGGGGATCTCCACCGGATATCTCCATACCGAAGCCGAACTGGGCGGCGACATCAACCGCATCCAGCGGGACGGCGAGGATCTGCTGGTGGTGATCAACGACGCGGCCTTCAATACCAGCGTCCGCCGGGCAGGTGCGGGCGGCGTGGATGTTCTCGATGCGCTGCCCGGTTTCGTGCACTCGGATATCATGCTGCTGGGTAATGACCTGTATGTGGCTGATCGTACTATCGGTGCGGCGGGGCTGCGGGTGCTGGACGCGGTGACGGGGGTTGAGCGGACGGCAGGCGCCATTGCCACGGGTTTGGCGCCGGGGCTGTTCATCCGGTCGGCCACGGCACCGGTTTCCGGAGTTGAGC
>QNDV01000189.1 GCA_003646045.1 bacterium | reverse complement strand
GCGTTGAGCGCGGCCTCGTAGACGTTGTCCTCGAAGATGTCCCAGCCGCCGAACGCGATGTCGTCCAGCTCTGCCAGGGGTACGAAATTGCGGACCAGCGGCTGCCGTTCGTCGGTACGCTTGCCCAGACGGATGTGACCCATCTGGGTGAAGCTGCCGATGGGCAGGCGCAGGCCACGCCGGATGGCGATGACACCGGCGATGAAGGTGGTGGAGACGGCGCCCATCCCAGGGGTCAGAATTCCGAGCTTGCCCTTTGTGGGCTGGATATCAAGTTTGTCCGACATGATTGAAAGCTCCTCTCGGTCAGACAACCCTCAAGTATATTGATGGTGTAGGCAGGATAGGCGGCAACGGGAGAATAGGCAAAAGAAAGTTCGAAGTCTCATCCGATGCTGCCGGTGGGATTTGTAGGTTTTCAGTGCGGCGTGGGGCACAGCAATTCTAAGATATACCCACATTACCACTTGTCAGCCTTTCGCCATGGTAATTTTTTTTCTAGATAGGGGGTAGACGTGCCTTTTGGTAATGTGCTATGATATTTATCGGTCGGAGGAATCCGGCTCGATTCTGACAGCTGAGTCCTGATTTTTTCGCTCCGGAACCTTTCCGGATACCAGCCACCGCCATGCGCTTGGAAGGATGTCGATGACCCGAAGCTAACGCGTAAGATGCCTTTAGTGAAACAACGACAACAGCTTTGCCTGGGCAAAGGGAGTTTTTGCATCATGAAGGAAGACGCGGTAGCTCTCGCGGTCGTTGATGGCGAATATGTCATCCCCTCGCCACAGTTTTTCATACCCGCCGATACCCAGCGGTACGACGGCTTCCTGCGCCATATAAAGCGCGGTGTGGACGTGCTGGTATCGGCGCTGGCCATTGCTGCTCTGGCACCGCTGATGGGAATCATTGCCCTGCTCATCAAGCGGTCGAGCCCGGGGCCGGTGTTTTTTGTGCAGGAACGGCTGGGTCGCGACGGGCGACCGTTCAGCTTCTACAAGTTCCGCTCCATGGAGCACAACAGCGACGACGCCATCCACCGCCAATTCGCCGCCATGTTCATTGCGGGTGATGACGAGGGTTGCGCCGGTACCAATTCCGGCGACAAGGTATTCAAGCTGAAGGCAGACCCACGCGTGACGGGAATCGGGGCCTGGCTCAGGCGAACTTCCCTGGATGAACTTCCCCAGCTCTTCAACATCTTCGTGGGCCAGATGTCGGTGGTGGGTCCGCGCCCGCCCATCGCCTACGAGATCGAGAACTACCAGCCCTGGCACATGGAGCGCCTGAAGGCGGTACCCGGCCTGACCGGACTATGGCAGGTAAGCGGTCGCAGCAGTGTTTCGTTCGATGAGATGGTCCGCCTGGATATCCGCTATATAAATCATTGGACGCCCTGGCAGGACATGGCCATTGTCCTGCGCACCGTCCCGGTGGTTCTGAAGGGAACCGGCGGCTATTGATCCAGCGGTTCTGAAGGGACCGGGGCTACCGGCGAAACTCATGGATCCAATCCACCCCGATGATCAATTGCGTCGCACCGTCCCCTGTCGGACGACGACATGGCCTGTCCTTGACCCGGGACCGGCTGACACGCATCATCTGTACCGACGCGTATTGCCGGACCTGGAGGGGGCGGCGCACGTGTCCGAACCGGAGGATAGGCAATGATCAAGGTCGGCGTTATCGGTTGCGGCTACTGGGGACCGAATCTTATTCGGAATCTCAATGGACTGCCCGAGTGTGAACTGATCGCCATCGCGGATCTGGACCAGTCCCGGTTGGATCACCTGGCCAGGTTGTATCCCGCTACGCAAACCACAACCGACCATACCGAGATCACAGATCATCCGGATATCGACGCGGTGATTGTGGCCACGCCCATGGGTACGCACTACGAACTAGGGCGGCAGGTGCTGGAGGCGGGCAAGCACCTCTTTCTGGAAAAACCCATGGCCACCAGCAGCGACGACTGCCGCAAACTGATCGCCATCGCGGACGAGCGGAACCTGCAGTTGATGGTGGGACATACCTTCCTCTACGCCTCGCCGGTGCGGAAGATCAAGGAGCTCATCGACTCGGGAGAGCTGGGTGACATCTACTACGTCAACTTCTCGCGGGTGAATCTGGGGATCTTCCAGAAGGATGCCAACGTGGTCTGGGATCTGGCGCCCCACGACATATCCATGATCTGCTATCTATTCGGTGACTGTCCGGTACGGGTCAGTGCCCAGGGACATTGCTACGTACAGCGGGATCTGGGTATCGAGGACGTGGCCTTCGTGGCACTGGAGTTCGGTGACGGCCGCCTGGCCCACATACACGTGTCCTGGCTGGACCCCAACAAGATCCGGCGGGCGACCTTCGTGGGCAGCCGCAAGATGCTCGTCTATGACGATATTTCAGCGTCCGAGAAGATCCGTGTCTTCGACAAGGGCGTGGACGTGCAGCCCCACTACGACACTTTCGGCGAGTTCCAGTTGTTGTACCGGTCAGGTGATGTATTCATACCCCACCTCGACACGACCGAACCTCTCAAGACCGAAATGTCCCACTTCATCGACGCCATCGAGGGCCGGGATACGCTGCTCAGTTCGGGGCGCGACGGATTGCGGGTGGTGCAGGTGCTGGAGAAGGCCTGCGAGTCCATCCGCAAGGACGGTCTGCCCATGGACCTGGTCTACGACAGTTGAACCGGTAACGGTGGCGGCGGTACCAGACGGAGCCGAGGGCAATGAAGCCGACCTTGCGTGTGGCCATGATCGGGCAGAAGGGATATCCGCCGGTTCATGGCGGTATCGAGCGGCATGTGGCCGAGCTCGCCCGGCGTCTGCCTGCGCACGATTGCGCGGTGGATATCTACAGCCGGCCCCACTACAGCGACCACGAGGGACCGACAGAGCACGCGGGCGTCGTCGTGCGGCGCCTGCCGAGTATTCCCACCAAGCACCTCGATGCCATCAGTCACACTGCCCTGGCAACCCTGCGCGTGTTGGGTGATGGCACGGACCTGGTCCATTACCACGCCCTGGGACCCGGGTTGCTGGCGGGACTGCCACGCTGGTTGTCCCGCAAGCCCACGGTGGTGACCGTCCACGGGCTGGACTGGCAACGGGACAAGTGGGGCTCGGTGGCCACGGGCGTCCTGAAGCTGGGGGAGCGGGCGGCCGTGAATCTGCCCTCGGCGACCATCGTGGTATCGCGAGCCCTGCGGGAACATTTCCGCACGGTCTATGGCCGCGAGACCGTCTACATCCCCAACGGTATCACGCCGCCGGTGATGCGCGCACCGGACCTGATCCGCGGGCGGGGCATCGACAAGCCGTTTGTTCTCTTCGTGGGACGACTTGTTCCGGAGAAGGGCTGCCACATGCTGCTGGAGGCCTGGGGGAGCCTGCCCGAGTCCGTGCGCCGCAGTCACCAACTGGTGGTGGCGGGGGATGCGGGTTTCACCCCGGACTACGTGCGGGAACTGAAGATGCAGTCACCTGCCGGTACGGTGTTCCTGGGCTACGTACATGGTCCGATCCTGGAGGAGTTGTACACCTCGGCGGACCTGGTGGTGCTGCCCTCGACCCTGGAGGGCCTTTCCATCACCCTGCTCGAAGGGCTGAGCTACGGGCGCTGTTGTCTGGTCAGCGATATACCGCCCAATGTCGAGGCTGCCGCGGGACACGCGGTGCTATTCCCCAGCGGCAATGTGGATGCCCTGACCCGGGCCATGAACGAACTGCTGGGGAACGGGGAGCGCCGAGAGAGCCTGGGCCGCACGGGGCAGGCCCACGTGGTGGAGAACTACTCATGGCAGAGGGTTACAACGGCGACAGCCGAATTGTATCAACGGTTGGCGGCAAAAACCGTTTGACATTGGAGGGGTAAGAGATTATCTCATTCCTCTACGTTTCGAGCGGGCATAGCTCAGCTGGTAGAGCACTACCTTGCCAAGGTAGATGTCGCGAGTTCGAGTCTCGTTGCCCGCTCCATCACCCGCGGGGGAGGTCCAGGTGGCTTCCCCCGCGCGTGTTAGAGCCTCCGGTCGGGTTGACATCACCGTGGAACCGGGACATAATTGGACATGACGGGGCGGCATAGCCAAGAGGCTAAGGCGACGGTCTGCAAAATCGTTATCCCCGGTTCGAATCCGGGTGCCGCCTCCACTCTTCCGCGATCAGACCGGCGACCGTCGCCGGTTTCTTTTTGTCGATTGACACCGCACGGGGCAGTTTCCATGATGGATGCGCCGTCGGTGCCGGGATGGCGAAACTGGTATACGCAGGGGACTTAAAATCCCCCGGAGCGTTGCTCCTTGCCGGTTCGAGTCCGGCTCCCGGCACCAGGGTTCTTCATGGCGGCTCGGGGAGATGCATCCAGCAGTGGGAGTCAATGTGCGCCTGGCATTCCTGTCCATCGGTCGGCATATCCACACCGAGCGCTGGATCCGCTGGTTTGCCCACCGCGGCCACGACTGCCATCTGCTGACGGTACAGCCGGGCGAGGTGGAAGACGTAACCGTCCATGACATCTCAACCGGGGCCGGTCCCAAACCCTGGCGCTACCTGTGGTCCCTCGGCAAGGTACGCCGTTTATTGGGCAGCCTCCAGCCTGACCTGCTGAATACCCACTTCCTGACCGGTTACGGATACTGGGGCGATTTCTCGGGCTTCCATCCCAATGTCCTGACCGTATGGGGTGATGATGTCTACGTCACACCCTTCGAGAGCAGGATCAAGAACCGACTGGCCAGGCATGCCCTGGTGGGATGTGATGCGCTGACCGGAGACTCGGCGGATATCCTGGCCCGCTGCGTGGAACTGGGCGCCGATGCCGCCCGGGCCTACCGCATTCTCTGGGGGGTCGATTTCCAGGTCTTCAAACCCGGGGACGCTTCGCAATGGCGCCGGGACCACGGCTTCGCGGATGAGGATGTGGTCTACTTCTCGCCCCGCAGCTATACCCAGCCCTACTACAACATCGATACGGTGATCGAGGCCGCGGCACGGGTGAGGGAACGGTGTCCCCGGGCCAGGTTCCTGTTCACCGGGTACGAGGGTGAGCCCGCGCGCTTCCGTGAACACGCTGAAGCAGCCGGTCTGGCCGGGGCCTATGTGATGTTGGGGCGACTGCCCCACGGTGAATTCGCCGAAGCGCTGCGGGCCTGCGACGTCTTCATCTCTGTCCCTTCGGTGGACGCCACGGCGGTGAGTCTGCTGGAGGCCATGTCCTGCGCCTGCGGCATAATCGTATCGAGCTTGCCTTCGAGCCTGGAGTGGATCCGGGATGGGCAATCCGGCCTGGTGGTACCGCCCCGTGACGTGTCGGCCCTGGCCCGGGCCATGGAGCGGTTCGCCGAGGATTCATCTATCAGGTCGTCGGCTGGAGAGGCCGCCCTGGCCACGGCGCAGCGCTGGGCCGGCTTCGACCAGAACATGGAGCACGTGGCTGCCATCTTCGACCAATTGGTTGCCGGCGGCGGTGAGGGACCGACCCGTGTCTCACTGCCGTCCCTGAAGGGGAGTGACTCTTGATCCTTTCGGT
>QNDV01000188.1 GCA_003646045.1 bacterium | reverse complement strand
TCGGCCATCACCACTACCGGATCATCGTCATCACCGCAGCCACCCAACAGGATCGCCTGGGCACACAGCATGGTCAGCAGCACCAGCAGCCAAGGCAGACGGGACGTGGACCCAGCCAGGCGGGACATGAACGTGGTGTTGGGCGTAAGCGGTCGCAGCATGGGATCACCAGGGATTTCGTGTTCGGTCTCGGTTGAATCCACCGCCGCTTACCCGGTGTGGGGGCTGCGGCGGATGGCCTGTTATTGTACCACATCGCGTGTAGGGAGGGAAATACCCCGCCCACTTGGCCGGGAATCCCGACTCAGGGAGCCTTGGCCACCAGCGGCGATCCTTCCGGCTGCCAGTTGCCCCGCAGTACCCGTCCCTGGCCGGTGGGCAACAGCAACCAACTGTACTTGCCATAATGGCCCAGGCGTCGGGCCAGACCCGCCAACCGGTCCGGCGAGGCGCTGTGGACCACAAGATCGCTCACCCCGGGCCCGTGGGGGTTGGCGGTGGTGTAGACAAGATCGTACTTATCCAGGCTGTAGCGCTTGCCTGCCATGATGATGGTCTTGCCGGCCACCGTTACTTCGGGCCGTTGCCAGACCTTGCCCTCGTCACCGGCCGGATTGATCACCAGGGCGGAAACGTATTGGCCGGGCTGCATATCCACGGGCAGGCGTCCATCCTCGAACAGGTCGAAGTAGCCGCTGTCGGTCCAGGCATAGCCGAAGGCCCGGGCAGCATCCACCTCACCGGGCTTGAAGACCACGACCATGGGCGACTCTTCCGCCAGCACCTGGTTCAGGGTGGGTTCGACTTCCTGGGGGTGCAGTCGACGGAAAACGTCGTAGTCCGGATCCACCGCCAGCCTGGTGGCGCCCTTGACCTCGATCTCGAACTTCTGCTGCATCTTGTCGAAGGTCACCAGGTGGCGCTCGGATCCCGCGGCGGTCTCCACCGTCACCGGCAGATCCAGGCGGTAGGGCGGGGCCCCCTGCTGCAGATGGAAACTCACCTTGTCCGCCGCGAAGGCCGTGCCGTCCAGGATTACGAACGGCGCACCCGTGCGCTCCAGCCATTGGGGGCCGAGCCAGTCCAGGTCCAGGTCACCGGCGGTGGCAAAAGCAGCGATGAAGTCATCCCAGTTGGCCTTCTCGTACTTGAAATCGGCAGCCACACGGCGCAGTCCGGTCAGGAAAGCCTCGCGGCCCAACATCCGGTCGAGCATATGGAAGACCATCATGCTCTTGCCATAGCCCACGGCGCGGGTGGCGCCACTGTGACGGTTTTCGAAATCCCGCAGGGCGAAGTCCTGCTCGGGGTCCCGCACGTAGGCGTGGTATTCCTTCAGGGTATTGCGCCGGTACTCGCGCGCCGCCTCGGGCGACTCGAGTTCCTTGTAGTGGTAATCGGCGCACCAGACCGTCAGTCCCTCGCACCAATTGCCACCGCTGATGTCGACGAAGACCGAATTGCCCCACCAGTTGTGGGCTATCTCGTGCCCGAAGCTGGTGTAGGGAATGAAAGGCAGTCGCAGCACCTGGCCGCCCAGCAGGGTGTAGGACGGCATGCCGTAACCCGTGGGGAACCAGTTCTCCACCGTGGCAAACTTGGCGTAGGGGTACGGGCCGATCATTTCCTCATACATCGCGATATACGCCTTGGTGCGCTCCATGTATGTATCGCGCAGACGCTTGTCATCATCCAGGATGAAGGTCATGGCCGTGACCCCGGGACGCACTTCCTCTTCGTGGACCACGAAGCGGTTGGCGATGAGGTTGATGCCGTCGGACGGGTTGTCGGCCACCCAGGTGGTGATCTCCGGTTCGGGGCCGGGCTCGGGCCGACCCTGGGTCACCGAAACGAAGCCTTCGCCGACGTGGACCTCCAGGCGATGGGTAGCCATGAACGACTCGTGCCATGGCAGCCAACCGGCGGACGATGACAGGTAGATACCCTCTTCGCCGATGGTGGCGGTTATTTCACCGCCCACGTTTTCCCGCGAGAAACTGACTTCGTCCGTGGGTTGGTGGAAGGTACCTTCGAGCTTGAACGTCACCACGTCCCCCGGGCCGAAGCCGGCAGCCGCCAGGTCCACTACCTGGTAGCCGTCCTCGTCCAGCGTGACAGGCGCCTCGGGGGCATGGATGGTGAATCCCTCCCCCACGTTCAGGGTGGTCACGCCGGCCGGCAGGGTCACGTTGTCGGTGATTTCCACCGTATGCGAGGATTGCGACGCGACGACCACCGCGTCGTGATGCAATACGGGCCCGGAGGCCTGGGCCGACAGGGGCAGGGTGACCAGAAGAACCGCCACAAGGGACAGCAACCGCACGAACATGGATATCTCCCTGAATGGAACGACATACGAAAAACCCGGGGAAGCATAGCCCCCGGGCCCTCGTTATCGCAAGCCCGGTGCGGGGGGTCCGTGCCGCCGCCCCTGTTGGCGGACCGGACACCCCCGCGGCCGGACGGTAGATCGTATCAGGCTGCGCGTCGCGGCGTGGGCTCGCCACCGGTGCCGGACTTGCGCAACATCTTCAGCGGCAGGCAGTTGTCACCCCGGCTCCAGGCAAAGCCCATCACCAGACCGAAGATGGCGTGTCCCATGAGGCTGGGCAGCATGGCCTGGGCTGCCGTCACGTTCCAGTTCACGCCCAGGCCCATGCCCATCATGAGGGGCATCAGCGTCAGGGGGCCCAGCAGCCACCACCCCGATCCGTAGAGCATTCCGGAAATCAAGCTGGTACCCCGACCCTGGGCCAGGCCGCCGAACAACAAGCCGAAGCTGGCGCCGATGGAGGCGCTGATAGCCAGATGGACCAGGAAGCCGGCCACGGCGTTGGGAACTCCTACCATCTTGCCGATCATGGGCAACATACCCATCATGGCCATCATGATCCCGAATACGAGGCCGCCCATGAGACCGGCGATGCTGCCCCTGATGACCCGCTGGACGAAACTGTTGGTGCTGTTCATGACTCTAGTTCCTATTCGCTGGAGACGCTGACCCGTCGGGGGGTCGATTTGTTATTCACATCGGTGAGTGACGCGGGAAGGGAATCTGTTACAGTCTTTTGGGGAGAATCATGGACAGCAGCCACGACATCTTTGCCGAACCCGTCTTCCTGGACCGCCTGCGCGCCCGGGACGAGGACGCGTTGCACCAACTGGTCCAGGCCTATCTGCCCCAGTTGATCCGTACCGCCCGGGGCGCCGGTCTGCCGACCCAGGACGCTGAGGACACGGCCCAGGAAACCTTCATCACCTGCTTCGAGAAGATCGACGGCTTCGCCGGACGCAGTCACGTCCGGACCTGGATCTTCGGCATCCTCTACCGCAAGATCCTCGAGCAAAGACGCAGTTCGGCCCGCAGCGAGCGACAGGATGATATCGACGAACTCATGGAATCCCGCTTCCGCACCGACGGGTTCTGGGCGACCCCCCCCGAGTCTGCCGATACTGATCTCTACCTCGCACAGGTACGGCGCCACCTCCAGGATTGCCTGGACGGCGTGACCACGGACCAGCGCCTGGCCTTCGTGATGCGCGAGGTGGAGGGAATGGACAGCGGAGAGATCTGCTCGGCGCTCGACATCGGTCGCAGCAATCTGGGCGTTCTGCTCTACCGGGGACGCAACAAGCTGCGAGAATGTCTCGAGCGACGCAGCGTGACAGGACGGGAATGATGATGTTGAAGTGCCGGGAAGTGTCGCGACTGGTTGCCTCGGACGACGTGGTCGACCTGGGATTATTCAAACGCCTGGAGTTGCGCCTGCACCTCATGATGTGCCGGCACTGCTCCGGTTACGCCGCCCAGATCCGCGGTCTGGGCGACGGGGCCAGGGAGGTCGCCGACCGCGAGACGTGTCTGCCGGAGCGACTCGATGAGATCGAGCGGAAGATCATCGACCGCACGCAGCACACCGATCACTGATCAGTCGACCACTACCTCCACCAGGATCATATCCGTCAGGTACAGACCCGCCACCCGTTCCAGATCGGCCAGGGTTACCTGGCCGTAGGCCGTCAGGGCGCCCAGGTACTCGCCCAGATCCCCGTCCAACTCGGCCATGGCCAGATAGTAGGCCTGCCCCATGGACGAGAGTCGGCGCATCATCATGCGACCCTCGCGGGCGGCACGGATCCGGTTCATCTCGTCGGCGGTGATAGTGGAGGCGTCAAAACCGGTCACCATCTCCCGCAGGGCGCTCAGCCCTTCCTCGCCCCTTTCCCGCGGGGGATTGAGCCAGGCTTCGAATTCGGCACGATCACCGTGCACGCTCACCGTGGCACCCGTACTGTAGCTCAGGCCCCGGGTCTCGCGCAGATCCATGCCGATGCGATCGTGCAGGATGGCCGTTGCCAGGCGCAGGGCCGCGACATCGGCGGGATCGACCTCCATCATCGTACCCAGGCGGATCGCCGTAACCGGACCACCCACCGTGTCCGACAAGCGGGCCGCCTCGGTGGTAACCGGTACGGGCGGCAGACCCGGCGCCGGATGTCCCCGACCGGGCAGCTGCTGCTCGATGATATCCTTCAACTCCTGGTGTGCCAGGGGACCCACCACGCTCAGCACGAGATTCTCCGCGGCGAAGGCCCGCCGATAGACGGCCCGCAATTCGTTGAAGTCCAACTCGGCCAGACTGGCGGCCGAACCTTCCGGCGGCAGGGCCAGGGGGTGGTCACCGTACAGCGCCGCGGTGAGCAGAAGGTCGGCGGTCTTGCGTGCGCTACCGTCGCCCTGGTCCAGATCCCTGATCCGCTCGTCGCGCACGCGATTGAAGTCCTCTTCCTTGAAGGCCGCGTACTGGATCTCACGGGTCAGCAGCGCCAGCATGGCCGGTCCGTTGGCAGCCGCGGTTTCCACCCGGATGAAACTGAAGCGCCCGTTGGTGTAGTAGTTGTCCATGGGGAAGCGCGGATCATCGTAACGTTTGATCACCGCGCCGAGATTGCGCAGCTCACGGGCCAGGCAGGTCTTGTCGCAACCGGCATAGCCCTCCGGCAACAGGCGATGGACCAGATCCAGGGCGCCGGCCGCCGCGTGGTCCGAGTCCATGGCTGCCCGGCCGCGCACAGCCAGGTGAATAGCCATCAGCGGGCTGGCCTCGTTGGTCTGGCTCACGAGCACGGCGCCGTTGGCCAACTCGGAGCGGTCGACCTGCAGGGGGGCCGGAGCCGCGGGAGCGACTGTGTCCGCCGCCGGCTTTTCGTCCGGTTTGGCACCACCGCCCTGGGCCGCCATGGCCTTGGCCATACCGGGGGGCATCTTCATGCCCGGGGGCATACCCGCCGGCATGCCGCCGGGTGCCGGCGCGTCGGCAGTCGGCTCCAGCAGCAACGCCATGCAGGGAGCCTGCACCAGCCACTGGCGCAACACACGGCTGACATCCTGTGCGGTTACTTCTCGCAGGCGATCCAGGTACGAGACGAAGAAATCCACGCCACCCATCACCAGGGGCTCGGAAATATAGATGCCCGTCATGCGCAACTGCTCACGCTCGAGCAGGGTACCTGTTTCGGCGGTGCGCACGATGCCCAGGAT
>QNDV01000187.1 GCA_003646045.1 bacterium | reverse complement strand
GGGCCTTTCGATTCCGGGTGGGTCATGGGTTGTTTCGTAAGCTTGCGCCGGTTTGGGGGTGGGGACAAGGGCAATCATGGCCCCCGGGGGCCACAGATCGAACATTAGCGTCAGCTTAATTGATATATCAACACTTACGCCGCTATCCCTCAGGCCCTGCACAATTTCCAAGACAGATATTTTCGTCTTATTTTCGTATATCCTCTTGACATACCAGACATATGTCTGTTTAATGGGAGCACGTCAAAGCCGAACCCAAACCACGAATCGAGTCCATCATGCCCCGCACCCCACCCGGACAGACCCGTCGCCAAGTACACGCCTTCGTGCGGGATCGCCTCGCGGCCGGAGCACCGCCCACGGTGCGCGAGGTGCAGGCCCATTTCGGTTTCCGCGCGGTGCAGACGGCACAACAGCACCTGGAAACCCTGGTGGCCGAGGGGCGGCTGGTCAGGGAGCCGGGTCTGGCCCGGGGGTATCGCCTGCCCTCGGCCCAGGCTGCGTCGCTGCACATGGTGCCCAGGCTGCGTATGGTCCCCAAGCTGGGCCGGGTCCAGGCCGGCGCCCTGAGCGAGGCCATCGAGGATCCCGACGGCTGGATCCCCGTGGACGGGGCCATGGGCGAGCACGAGCTCTTTGCCCTGACAGTCAGGGGTGAAAGCATGTTGGGCGCGGGCATCCTGCCGGACGACACGGTGGTGGTCCGTCGCCAGGACACGGCCCTGGACGGCGACATCGTCGTGGCCCTCGTGCGGGACGAGGCCACGGTCAAGCGCCTGCGGCTGCACGCCGGGCGTATCGAACTTCGTCCCGAGAACCCGGACTTCGCATCCATCGTGCTCGATGGGCGGGACGAGGTCCGCATCCTGGGCAGAGTCGTGGAAGTTCGTCGCCGCCTGATCTGATCGGGCAAACCATCAACGACCAGCTACCCGGAGGTCGGTCATGGCTATTGTGGCCCTTGATCACGAGAACACGTCCACCTTGGACCGCGGCAACCTGGCGGTGGATCTGGCGGCGTTGCCCGGGGTGTGGCGCCTGGGTAACCCGGCTTCGGCCGAGGCTCCATCCGCCCCACCATCCTGGACCCGGGACGAGCTGGCGGGTCGCCTTTGCGAACTGGCCGCGGGTCCGGACACGGCGGCGTTGACCGCGGCCTTTGCCCTGGTGCTGGACGCCCAGGTTACCGGCAGTCCTGTGGCCTGGGTCACGGCCCGTGCGGCCATTTTCAACCCGCCGGACGTGGCGGCCTCCGGTGTGGATCTGGCGTCCCTGGTGGTGGTGCGCACCGACAGCGCGCGTCGGGCCGGCCGGGCGGCGGATGTACTGCTCAGATCGGGGGCGTTCGGGCTGGTGGTGCTCGAGCTGGGGACGAGCGCCGTCCTGCCCACGCCCCTGCAGGGCCGGCTGGTTCAGCTGGCCCGCAAACACGATGCCGCGGTGCTCTGCCTCACGCAGAAGACCGCGGCCGAACCGTCCCTGGGTTCCCTCGTCTCCCTGCGGGCGCAGGCACGGCGACAGAGGGTGCCCGGGGGGTTCCGGTGCGAATTGGAGATCGATAAGGACAAGCGACGGGGTCCCGGTTGGCGGTGGCGGGAGCGGTTTCGTGGGCCCGACGGACTTCATTAGCACTGCCGACCGCCTTGTCCGCACCAACCGTGTGGCCTGTGTCGATCTGCCGGCCCTGCCGTTGCAACTGCTGCTGCACCGTCGCCCCGAGTGGCGGCGCCTGCCGGCTGCCGTGGTGGCCGAGGACAACCCCCAGGCGCCGCTGCTGTGGGTGAACGAGGCGGCCCGGCAACACGGTGTGCTGCCCGGCCAACGTTATGTCGCCGCCCTGTCCGTGTGTCGTGACCTGCGGGCCGAACCCGTGACCGGACAACGCATCGCACGGGCCGTGGCCGCCCTGCACCGCCGGTTACTGCAGCACGGTCCGCGGGTCGAACCCGCCGCCCACGAACCGGGGGTCTTCTGGCTGGATGCCGGGGGCCTCGAACGGGTGGCCGGTACTCCGGGTGTCTGGGCCGGGCGCCTGTATCAAGACCTGCGTCGTGCCGGGTTCGTCGCGGGGGTGGCTGTGGGCTTCACCCGTTTCGGGACCTTCTGCCTGGCTCGCACCCGACGCCGGGTGACAGTGGTGCCGGCGCCCGCTAGCGAGACCGCCGCCTGTCGCAAGGTGCCCCTGGCCCGCCTGGAGCTGGAACCACGGGTGCGCGACGATTTGCTGCGCCTGGGACTGGATACGGTGGGTGATCTCATGGACCTGCCTGCCGCCGGTCTGGGTGCACGCTTCGGACCCGGGGTGATCGAACTGGTGGAACTGGCCCGTGGCCTGCGTTTCGACCCGGTGCGCCCCGTGCTGCCGCCGGCGCCGATCCGGGCCCGCGAGGTCTGCGAGGAACCGGAGACCGACGCCTGGCGCCTGCTCTTCCTGGTCAAGCGCCTGCTTCATCCGTTGCTGGACCGTCTGGCCGACGCGCAGCGGGCGGCGGCGCAACTGCATCTGGATCTCACCCTGGCCGATGGCAACAGCGCCGGTCGCCGCGAGAGTCTGCGCCCGGCCGCGCCCACCCTGGACGCGGTGCTGCTCCTGGAGCTGATCCGTCTGCGCCTGGAACAGGTGGATCTGGCCGCGGGGGTGGAATGTCTGGTCCTGGAACTGGAGCCGGTGCGGGCCTCGCCCGAAGTGCTGGAACTGTTTCGCCGGTGCTCCCGACGTGATCCCGAGGCGGCCCTGCGTGCCGTGGCCAGGGTACGGGCCGAGCTGGGAGACGCGGCGGTGGTCCGTGCCGAGCAACAGGAGGCCCATCTGCCCGAGTCAGCCTGGCGCTGGGTGCCGGTAACGGAACTGGCTGCCCCCGCCCCGCGCCAGCGGCGAGGCCCGCATCCCCTGGTGCGTCGGTTGCTCGCCAGGCCCCGGCCCCTGATGGAGGGTCCGCCCGAGCTGGCCCGTGACCGGGGAGAGCAACTGCTGCGGGCCGCGGCGGGGCCAGGTGGTGCGACGGTGACCCGGGACGAGGTGCACAGCTACGGGCCCCACCTGCTTTCGAGCCACTGGTGGGCCCGGGAGTCGAGGCGGATGTACCACTTTGTCGAAGCCGACGGGGGGCGGGTGCTTTGGGTCTTCCACGAGGACGGGCGGTGGTATCTGCAGGGAGAGGTGGAGTAGGCGTAACAGAAGCCTTGACGAATACTTCCGCTCCCGCTGGTATGAAGGGCCAACCCGAGCCGGAAGGAAGCCGGAGTCATGAGTGGCAGGCAGGACAAGCTCCATATCGTGCTGCTCAGCATCCACGGCCTGATCCGGGGCCATGACCTGGAACTGGGCCGGGACGCCGACACCGGTGGCCAGACCAAGTACGTGGTGGAGCTGGCCCGGGCCCTGGGTGAGCATCCCCGCGTCGGCCGGGTCGATCTCATGACCAGGCGCGTGGTGGATCCCCGGGTCAGCGACGACTACGCCCGCACCATCGAGCCCCTGGGCGAGGGAGTGCAGATCGTCCGCATCGATTGCGGCGAGGAAGGTTACCTGCCCAAGGAGGAGCTCTGGGACAGCCTGGACAGCTTCGTCGATCGTACCCTCGACTACCTGCACGAACAGGATGCGCGACCCCACCTGGTGCACAGCCATTACGCTGATGCGGGCTACGTGGGCGTGCGCCTGGCCGGACATCTGGCTGTGCCACTGGTCCACACCGGCCACTCCCTGGGTCGGGTCAAACGCCGGCGCCTGCTGGCCGTCGGCCTTGATCGCGAGCAGCTGGAAGAGAAGTACTGCATCTCCCGTCGCATTGCCGCCGAGGAGAACACCCTGGGCACGGCCGATCTGGTCATCACCAGTACCCACCAGGAGATCGAGTCCCAGTACGGTCTCTACGACTACTACCGGCCCGAGCAGATGCGCGTGGTGCCGCCGGGAGTGGATCTCGAGCGGTTCATCCCGCCGCAGGGGAACGAGCGCGAGGCGGCGATCAGCCTCCAGATCAACCGCTTCCTGAGCCGGCCGGACAAGCCGCAGATCCTGGCCCTGTCGCGGCCCGACCGGCGCAAGAACATCACCGCCCTGGTGGCGGCCTACGGTCTGTCACCCGAACTGCAGGCGGTGGCCAACCTGGTGATCGTCGCCGGCAACCGGGACGACATCGCCAGTATGGATGACGGTACACAGCAGGTCCTGACCGATATCCTGCTGGCAATCGATCGCCATGACCTGTACGGCCGGGTGGCTTATCCCAAGCACCACCTGGCGGACGATGTTTCCCTCTTCTACCGGCTGGCGGCCCTGTCGCGGGGGGTCTTTGTCAATCCGGCCCTGACCGAACCGTTCGGGCTCACCCTGCTGGAGGCGGCAGCCAGCGGCCTGCCGGTGGTGGCTACCGATGACGGTGGGCCTGTGGACATCCTGGACAACTGCAACAACGGTTACCTGATCGATCCGCTGGATGTGCCGGGCATCACCGAGACACTGTTGCGGGCCCTGACCAACGAGGCGGGCTGGGAGACCATGTCTGCAGCCGGGATGAAGGGGGTCCGCGACCACTACTCATGGCAGTCCCACACCGAAGCCTATATCGAAGCGGTGGAACCCCTGGTGTCCGCGGCGGAGCCCTTGGCGAAACCCGTGCCTGGACTCTGGTCCGGCGAGTTTCGCGATCGGGCCATCTTCACCGATCTGGACCAGACACTGTTGGGGGATCCCGAGCTGCTGCGCGAGTTCGTGGATGTGATCAAGGACCAGCGCAAGCGGGCCACCTTCGGCATCGCCACCGGCCGTCGTCTGGAGTCGGCGCTCAAGATGTTGCGCAGGCACGGCATCCCGCGGCCGGATGTGCTGATCACCAGCCTGGGCACGGACATCTTCTACGCGCCCGGCCTGACCCGGGACACGCGCTGGCGCGAACACGTCGACCACCTCTGGAATCCGCGGGCTGTCAGGCGACTGCTGTCCGGGCTGCCCGGGCTGAAGCGCCAGCCCATGCGTGAACAGGGGGTCTACAAGATCAGCTACTACTACGACGCCGCCGAGGCGCCCACTCCCGAGGAGATCAACAGCCTCCTGCTGCAGGGTGAGCAGACGGTGAACATGGTCGTGTCGTTCGGGCAGTTCCTGGACATCGTGCCGGTCCGGGCGTCCAAGGGTGCCGCCCTGCGCTGGTTCGCCATGCAGCGCGATGTGCCCCTGGAGCGCATCCTGGTCTCGGGCGGCTCCGGCGCCGACGAGGACACCATGCGTGGCAATACCCTGGCCGTGGTGGTGGCCAATCGTCACCACGAGGAACTGTCGTCCCTGGTGGAGACCGACCGTGTCTTCTTCGCCACCCGGCACTGGGCGGGGGGGGTCCTCGAGGCTATCGAGCACTACGACTTCTTCGGTGCCTGCCGGAGCCCGGAACCATGAGCGATTCACTGCTGCTGTGCACCGACCTGGACCGGACGTTGTTGCCCAACGGAGACGCGCCCGAGTCGCCGCGGGCTCGCGAATTGTTCAGCCTGCTGTGTGCGCAGCCCCAGGTCACGGTGGTGTATGTCACGGGCCGGGACGCCGCTCGCGTG
>QNDV01000186.1 GCA_003646045.1 bacterium | reverse complement strand
GGACGGTACCAGTGCCGGTGATGATGCACCGCACCTGACAGTGCTTGACCGGTACGACGACGGCACCGTCGTTGTGACTGCCGGCGGTGACCTGGCCGTCGTGGCCCGGCGGTGGGGTGTCATGCCCCTGCCTCCCTACATCCGGCGCGAACCCGGGGATGAGCGGGGGGCCATGGACCGGTTACGGTACCAGACGGTTTTTGCCCGTCCCGACGCCGGTGGCGCAGGTTCGGTGGCGGCGCCCACGGCGGGCCTGCATTTCAGCACGGAAATCATGAACCGGTTGGCGGACGCCGGTGTGGAAACGGCTTCGGTTTCGCTACATGTGGGGCCCGGCACCTTCCAGTCTCCCACCGGGGCCCAGATAGCTGCTCGCCGCCTGCACGGCGAGTTCTTTCGTCTGCCGGCAGCGACCATGCGCGCCCTGGACCGGACGCGTAGCCGCGGCGGTCGTGTCATCGCCGTGGGAACCACGTCGCTGCGCGTGCTGGAGACCGTTTCCGGTCTGCAATTGCCGCCGCAGGGTGGTGAGGATCATGTCCTGGCGGGAGATGACACGGTCTTCACGGGTCGGGCCAGTTGGCAGACGGATGCCTGGGAGGTTGCGGGGATCACACGCTTGTTTATCGCCCCGCCCGACCGGGTGACGGCCGTGGACGGCCTGTTGACCAATTTCCATTTGCCGGGGTCGTCACTGCTCATGCTCGTGGCCGCCCTGGCGGGCGATGCGGCCTGGCGGCGGATCTACCGCCATGCGGTGGCCGAAAAGATGCGATTCTACAGTTACGGGGACTGTATGCTCGTCATGCCGGGCATCGAGGAACGGGGGCCCGGATGACCGCACATGCACTGGATACGCCGTTCTCTTTCACGGTCACGGACAACTGCGGTGACACCGGCGCGCGGCGGGGACATCTGGTCACCGGTCACGGTAATGTCGAGACGCCGGTTTTCATGCCGGTGGGTACGGTGGGGTCGGTGAAAGCCGTCACTTTCGAACAGGTCTGGGCCACCGGTGCGCGGATGATACTGGGCAATACCTACCACCTGTACCTGCGCCCGGGGCACGAACTCATCGCCCGCCGCGGCGGCCTCCACCGCTTCCAGGGTTGGGATGGGGTTCTGCTTACCGACAGTGCCGGATTCCAGGTATTCTCCCTGGGGGATCTCAACCGGGTGACCGAGGACGGTGTCGAGTTCCGCAGCCATCTGGACGGCAGTCGCCACTTCTTTACTCCCGAATTGAGTATGGAGATACAGCTGGCACTGGGGGCGGATATCGTCATGGCCTTCGACCAGTGCGCGGCCTACGGGGCGGATCCCGGCGAGGTGGAGCGGGCGGTGGAGCGGACAACCCGTTGGCTGGGGCGTTGCCGCGACGTATTCGGTGGCAGTACTTTCCGGGAGGGTTGGCAACGGAACCTCTTTGGCATCATGCAGGGTGGCGTGGACGAGCAGTTGCGACGACGTTCGGCCGCCGAAATAACGGCCTTCGATCTGCCGGGCTATGCCATCGGCGGTTTGTCGGTGGGTGAGCCCACGACCGCCCTGCGGGAGATGACGGAACTGGCGGCGGGACTGCTGCCGCCCGCCCGTCCGCGCTACCTCATGGGAGTGGGTTTCCCGGACGACATCCTGGCCGCGGTGGCGGCGGGCGTGGACATGTTCGACTGCGTGTTGCCGACACGCATGGCACGTACGGGCACGGTGCTGACCCACGACGGCCGCCTGGTCATCAAGAACCGGGATTACGCCGAGGATGAGGGTCCCATCGATCCCCAATGCGGATGCCCCACCTGTGCGCGGCACAGCCGGGCCTACATCCGCCACCTGTTCCAGGCGCGGGAAGTACTGGGACCCATTCTGGCCACGATCCACAATCTGCACCTGTACCAGGAGTTGATGGCAGGCATCCGGCGCACCATCTCCGATGGCACTTTCAAGGCTTGGGCCGCGGTCCACACCTCCCGCTGGCAGGAGGGGGAGGCAGCCCGACTTGCCGACCGGAGCAGGCGCCTCGGTTGAACGGCAAACAGCGTGGCCAGGTACCTTGCCGAACCGCACTTCGCACCCCATCTTGGAATACGCGAGTTTCGACGACCGGAGGCGGTACCCAGGCGTGCCGATCCCCATCCCGAGGAGTTCCAATGCTGAGTTTCCTGGCCATGTCCGCACCCACCGAAGGCGGTGGCGGCGGCTCCATGCTGATCCAGTTCGCTCCCATCATTCTGATCTTCCTGGTCTTCTGGTTCATGATCATCCGGCCCCAGAAGAAGCAGCAGGACCAGCGCAAGACCATGATCGAGGCCCTCAAACGCGGCGACGAGATCGTTACCAGTGGTGGCCTCTTCGCCAAAGTGCGTGACGTCAAGGGTGATCGCGTGGTGGCTACCATCGCCGAAGGCGTCAAGGTGGAGATCAGCAAGCAGTCCATTACCGGCGTCACCGCCGGGGAATAGCCGTATGGCCGCCCGGCCACCCGCTATACGCGTGTACGGTGCCAGGTGTCTACGGCGCCGGGCAGAAATCGTTGATCCTGCCGCACCGGGGACGCCGGTCCTGATGGACGACCTGTGGTTGGCCCTGGACGCCGATGGCGGTGTGGGGTTGGCCGCTCCGCAGATCGACCGGAGTCTGCGCGCACTCGTGATACGCGAGCCCGGGAAAACCAGGGATAAGCGCCGGCTGGAGCTGCTAAATCCGGAACTGGTGGCGACTTTCGGACCGGTAGTCCCGTTCGAAGAAGGTTGCCTCTCGTTCCCCGGGCTCTATACCACGGTCTGGCGTCCTCGGGGGGTGGAGGTCAGCTATTGTGACCGGGCCGGGGACCTGCAGGTACTCAGGGACGAGTCGTTGATGGCCCGTGTCGTCCAGCACGAGATGGACCACCTCGACGGTATCCTCTTCATTGACCGCGTGCCCCGTCGCCGACGCTGGCGGCTGGCGCCACGGCTGCTGTGGCTGCGAATGCATGGCATCATGTCAGGAGCGTGACGATGCGGATCGTTTTCATGGGCTCGCCCGATTTTGCCGTACCGTCTCTCGAGGCGCTGGTGGAAGCCCGCTTCGACGTGCGCCTGGTGGTGACCCAGCCTGACCGTCAGGCAGGGCGGGGGCGCAAGCTTCTTCCCACGGCAATCAAGACCTGCGCCCGGGGGCATGGCCTACCGGTTCTGGACTTCGGTCGTGGTGAAAGGGCACGGGTAAGTGAGACGGTCCTGGCCGAGCAACCCGATGCCATCGTCGTGGTGGCCTTCGGACACATCCTGCGCGAACCACTGCTGTCAACGCCTACGTACGGTTGCATCAACGTCCATGCGAGTCTGCTGCCCCGGTGGCGGGGAGTCTCACCGGTCCAGTACGCCATCATGCACGGTGACAGTTGGAGCGGAGTGACAGTCATGCGCATGGACGAAGGTGTGGATACGGGGCCGGTCCTGGCGCAGCGCAGCCTGGGGATCGGACCGCAGGAGACAGCAGGCGATCTGTTGGACCGTCTGGCCGGACAGGGTGCCGACCTGCTGGTCCACACCCTGCGCGGTCTGGCCACCGGACACGTCCAGCCCCAACCACAGAACGATGCCGGCGCCGTCTATGCCCCCAAACTGACACGTACCCTGTCGGCGATTCGCTGGGACAGGCACTGTGTAACGGTGCACAACCAGATCCGCTCCATGGCGCCCTGGCCCGGGACTTCGACCTACCTGGATAACCGGTTGTTGAAGATCACCGAGGCCCGACCCTGCACCGTGGGAGACAGCGGCCAGGAACCCGGTGCGGTGCTGAAGGTGAATGATGACGGTGTGGAGGTGGCCTGCGGCATGGGCAGCCTCTTGTTGACAGGTCTGCAGGCCCCGGGCCGTCGCCCCCTGCCCGTGGCGGATTTCCTGCGGGGATTCCGGATTCGACCGGGCGACAAACTGGTGTCATGAGCGCCGAACCGGTGAGGTTGCGCGCCTTTGACATGTTGTTGGCCGTGGCCGACGGTGCGGCCCTCGATTCCGAACTCGATGGGGCCCTCGAGGACATGCGCGCTGCGGGCGGTTCCCGTCAGGAAAGGGTCTTCCTGGCCGAACTGGTCCGCGGTACCCTGCAGTGGCAGGCCCGCTATGACCATGTCATCGATACCCTTGCCACGCGCAAACCTCCTGCCGACCCCCGCCTGAGATCCCTGCTGCGTCTCTCGCTCCATCAGTTGCTGGGCATGGACGGTGTGCCGGCCCGGGCCACGATCCACCAGGCCGGCGAATTGTGCCGGGCCCGGCTGCCGGCCAGACTGGTGGGATTCGTGAACGGACTGCTGCAGGGGGCGCGGCGTGGGCTGCGGCCCCGCGACGACCTGGCCGCGCCGGAACGCCAGCGCCTGCTGCGAGCCATGTTCGCAGAGCTCGAGGGTGACGGTGCCGCCTGGTTGGCCGCTTGGCATTCACTGCCCCGCTGGCTGGTGGAGCGCTGGCTGTGCCATTGGGAACCGGCCACAGTGGGGGCGGTCTGCGGTGCCACCAATCAGAGGCCTGCCGTGGCATTCCGCGTATTGGAAGGAACCGAGCCCCGGGCCGCGGCCCGGGGACTCGACACCGCCGGTTGTCCGGTGGCCGTGGGCGAGGATCCCCGCAGTCTGGTATGCCTCGATCGTCCCGGTCGGCGGGCCATTGCCCGGGCCCTGGCTCAGGAGCCGGGCCTGATCGTCCAGGACCCAACGGTACAACAGGCCACGAACTGGTTGCTGGGGGCGGTGCCGGACGGCGACGAACCCCTACTGGACCTGTGCGCCGCCCCGGGCGGCAAGACGGCACGTCTGGCGGCGGCCCACCCCGGGATCACTCCGCTGGTGGCCGTCGACAACAAGGCAGCGCGTCTGGCCCGGTTGAGTTGGGCGGCGAAAAGGATTGAGTCCCGGCCCGTCTCCGTGGTACTAGCTGACGGGATGAGGCCACCATTCGGGGACGGTAGTTTTGGTGCCGTAATGGTGGACGGTCCCTGTAGCGGCACCGGTGTCCTGAGGCACCACCCCGACGGTCGTTGGCAACTGGCGCCGGATACGCCGGGCCGTAACGGCATCGTCCTGCTGGAATTGGCGCGCCGGGCCGCGGGCCTGCTGCGGCCGGGGGGTGCCCTGCTCTATGCGACTTGTTCACTGGAGCCGGAAGAGAACGAACAGGTGATCGGGGCCTTGCTGCACGCGGTACCTGAACTGGTCCCCGCGGCGGATGACCTGGGCCGCTGGCAACGGCGTTGGCTGCCGGGACAGGCACCGGGTGATGGTTTCTATGCGGCACGACTGCGCCGGGGGACTGCATCATGAAGTTGTGGAAACTACTGCTGTTCATGGCGGCCCTGGTGGGGGTTGCCGGCGGCGTGCTGCTGGGTGTGAACTTCCTGGTGCTGCCGGCCATTATCCATCACAACGAGGTGGTGGTGATGCCGGATGTGCGCGGACTCAGCGTTCGGGGAGCCGAGACCAGGCTCGTTGGCGAACAGCTGGCGGTGGAGGTGGTCCGCAGCAGGTCCCATCCGTCAGTCCCCGAAGGCATGATCCTGGATCAGTCGCCGGCGCCGCAGGCCCGTGTTCGTGGTGGGCGCACCGTGC
>QNDV01000185.1 GCA_003646045.1 bacterium | reverse complement strand
TAAATCCCTCTACATCAACATCTTAATTTTTCACCCACTCAATCCCGAATAACTTGACACTAGACAGTGTATAGAGTACATTAACAACCCAAAGGAGGTGAACCCCATGCCCGACGCTACCACCCACACTCTGGACTACCTAGTCACCGCCACCGGCTTCTCCAAGCGCCAGATCCGCTTCTACATCACCAGGAAACTGGTCCCGGGCGCGGGGGAGAGCCGGGGTCCCAACGCGGTATATGGTGAGGAAACCCTCCATCGCCTTCGCCTGATCCGCAGCCTCAAACAGCAGCGCATCGAGCCCACGGGCCGCGCCATGACCCTCGACGAGATCGCCCACGCCCTGGACGCCCTTTCGCCCGACGGCATCGACGCCCTGCTGAGCGGCCGCGCCGAGCTGGCGATTCTCGATACCGAGGCGGGGACGATGGAGTCGTTGGCGTCCATGGCCGAATCGCCGGCGCACATGGCCGCCATCCGCGAATTCGATATCGACGACTTCACGGCACACAAGATCGCACCCTCTTGCCAACCCGACCTCCCACTCTTTCCCGACGACCCCACCGACCTCCACCACCTGCTCCACCAACTGCAAGACCTGCTGACCGAGCTGGGATCGGACACCCCGCTCGACACGGTCACGGGTCACCAGCAGTGGCGGCGCATCACCACCCCCGATGTCGAGCTCAACGTCCGCCAGCCGGACGATCCGCAGGCGTGTGCGCGTCTGCAAACCATGGCCGCCGCTCTGGGCCGTCTGCTCAGACCCCGGCCGCCTGCTCACACGGGAGGATGATTCATGATCTCGATCCGCAACGACAGTCTGCGCATTGCGTTTCCCGAGGTGCACACCGACGCCGAGTTCACCTGTGAATTCCAGCGCACTTTGCGTATTCCCGACGACGAATCGGTCCACTTCCTGCCGCCCGGGCTGGGCGATTTCCCCCTGCGCAACATCGACCGCTTCGGTGGCCGGGTGCCCGCGGCCTGGCGCGAGCGCGGCGGCGTGATGCTGCCCATGTTCCAGAGCGAGGCCCTGTGGATCAACTTCGGCTTCGGCAACAAGTATCCCTGCCTGGTGAAGATCGCCGCGGGGGGCATCAACGCCGTCTCCGGCGAGACCTGGACCGACGACGTCACCCGCGAGCCGCAGAACTACATCGTCTCCACCGATCAGCCCTGGCTCGACGGCTTCTGCGTGGCCAAGGACGAGATCCGCCAGTTCGTGGCCATGCCCCTGGGTCAGGGCTACACCGCCGAGGAGCAGCTCACCGGTAAGGCCGACGTGGGGGGGCTGCAGTTAGTGGTGTATCCCATGAAGGCCAAGGCGTGGGAGAAGATGAAGAAGAAGCGTGCGCAAGAGCTGCTCGATGACGACCACAGCGTCTGTTACTGCCTGATGGAAGCCGGCCCCGCCATGGGCCTCGGCGCCGGCGGTCGCATGCGGCAGGAAATCTACGACGACAAGTACGACTTCGACGTCTGGGATCTCGATCACCCGCGCCGCTGCTTCATCCACATCGCCAACTCCCTGGCCTGGCGTGTCATCACCGGCGAGGCGCCGCCCACCCTGCCGCCCACTGCCGAGCAGTACACCAGTGCCGGCCTGCCGTGGTTCGACTGGTACGACGACGGTCTCAGCGCCATCGAAGGCAGTCCCGTGTTGGCGGGGCTCAAGACGGTCAAGGAGATTGGCGAGGCCAAGGGTGAGACTCCGCTGCCGGAAAACAATCCGGTGGGTAACATCAAACTCCAGCCCCTGGGGCCGGGGCAGGTACGGGAGTGGACGCCGTAGATACCGTGATCGACCGGGGCGGGCCTGCACACCCGTCCCGGATCGGGGGGAGGGACGGCCCCGGTTGTCCGACCGGGGCCGGGCCCTCACAATCCGGCTTTCAACTCGGTGTTCCGCCTAATTCTTTGTTCCAACTACTACCAGGCCAACCCAGCCACGCCGTCAAGTACCACCGCGTAGCAATGAGCAATGAAGCCACGATGTAGCCCCACAGGAAGACCCGGTCCCAGAAACGCGACTGGGCTCGCACCTTGCCGAGTTCACGACCGAACTTGACGTCGAGTTCACTCTGCTGCCTGGTCAGCAGGTCATCGTAGTGGTGGACCAGCTTGACGAGGCCTTCCAGATCGCGCGCCAGGTAGAGCGTATTCGCGCGTTGGGTCACCTTCGTCTTGGACACCGGCAGGCTCTCCCTGCCACCCTCCCCTGCCACGCGCCACGACTCCCAGAAATAGATGTTCTGGATCGCGTCCAGGTAGTTGTAGGCCACCTCGACGAAGCGTTCCCGGTGGTCGTTATCGGTTTTTCGCTCCGCCAATGTGGATTCAAGGTTGAATTGGATCTGCCACATCTCACGGTTCATCCGCTCAAGCTGGAGCAGGTTCTGCGACGTTTCGAGCTTCGAGAGCCGCGCCGCCCATCCCGGCTGCAGGTAGTTCTGGGCGGCCCAGGAAACGAAGAAAATCGCCCCGCCCAGCATGGTCAGGATAGTCACTGTACGTGCGCGGTTCATTCCGTTCTCCCTCTTGAAAACCCGACCACCGATCATGGCCTCTCCCGAAATCCCATCATTCACATCCCTGATTCCCTACATTCATGCTATCTTAAAGAGTGCTCCCGATTCAACCGGGAAGCCCGCTCAATGACGCCCGGCGACCTCCCCGGCACCGGGCAAGGGGGAAGGAAACGTCATGTCCCGCCTTTGCAACCGCCTGCACGGTGCTATATTTTCCGCCATTCTCGTCCTGCTGGTCAGCACTCCGGCCTCGGCCCAGTTTACGGATATCGTCGGTATCTACTTCGACACCGATTATACCCAGTCCGATATGGTGAACCCGGACGTGCCCCACTTGGCCACGGCCTACCTGGTTCTCCACAATCCCACCCAGACCGGTGGCGGCCTGGGCGGTTGGGAGTGTCGGGTGGCCTTCCAGGGCTACACACCGTTGACCCAGTGGACCCTGGCCGGCAACGCAGTGAACTACAAAACCGCTCCCGAGTTCGTGGTGGGCCTGGCCGATCCTCTGCCCATCCCGGGTGGCCAGGTGATGCTGGCCAGCTTCGACATGATGATCAACGAGCCTACGCCCTTCCGCATCGAACTGCTGCCCCTGTTCCATGCGCCATCCATACCCGACGCCATGAGCTACATCCCGTTCGACGACAAGGAAATCCTCACGCCCATGGCGACGGCCTCCGGCGATCCGACGGCGGCCACCTACAACTGGATACCGTTCTGTGAACTGGAGCGCACCACCCTCCAGTTCGGCGAGATATCCCTGGGCAACGTGGTCCACAGGAACATTTCTGTCACCAATATCGGCGGCGGTAGCCTGTTTGTGGATCCCGTCATATCCGGCGCGGGTTTTTCCCTGGTGACTACCGGGCCCCTGTATGTCCCATCGGGCCAGAGCCGAACTATCAGCATGACCTTCACTGCCAGCGAGGTCGGACCTTCCACCGGTAGCCTGGACCTGGGTACCGACTGTGGCCAGGTCATTCTCTACGGCACCGGGCGTCTGCCCATATCGTCGTACACCATCTCTTCCACCTCGCACGACTTCGGCAATACCCCCGTGGGCGCCACGACACAGTTCAATTTTATGTTCAACAATACGGGCGAGACAGCATACGGCCTGGACCCGAGGATGGAGTGCCTCGAGTTCGTGCCCAGCCCTTCGGTGCCCTTCATCGTGGCGGCGGGGAGTATGCGTAGCATCACCGTCTACTTCACGCCCACGACCATCGGTATCTTCCAGTGCGATCTCGAGTTGGGTGCGGGCGTCACGCCGGTACCGGTTTCCGGTACGGGCCACGACCCCTCCGGGCTGATCTCGGTCTATCCCGATGCCGTTTCCTTCGGCAGTGTCTACGGCGGCAATACTGCCGAGCGCTCGGTTCTCGTACACAACGGCAGTGACGTTTCCATCGTGGTTCACGGCAACCTGCAGGACGCCGGTGGACCCTTCTCCATGGTTTTGCCGGCCGCCGGCGTGGATGTCACCATCCAGCCGAACTACTCCCGCGCCTTCCTCCTCGCCTTCTCGCCCGTGGCCGAAGGTACATTTGCCAATACGCTGGTCTTCCCCGGCCTGGGCCTCGAAGTGCTGATGTTGGGCTACGGAACCGTGCCTACGGGTGAGGTCATCGTCGACCCGGACGCCCTCGATTTCGCCGACACCAGCGTGGGCGGAACCACGTCACGGCACCTGTACATCCGCAACTACACGGCGGCCGATATTCTGCTGACGCCGACCCTGGACCCTCCGGGTCCCAATTTTTCCATCTACGGCAGCGGCGAGCCGGTGCTCCTGGCGGCCGGCGCCAGTCACCGTGTGGACATCGACTTCCATCCGAGTGTCATAGGGAACCTCACGGCCGTCTTCAGAGGCGGCACGGATGTGCCGGACGTACCGCTCAGCGGCACGGCGAATTACAATTCAGGCGGCTTGACCATCGCCCCACCGTCCCTGGATTTCGGCATGCGCCCGTTGGGCAGCAGCACCGAGCTGGAATTGCATGTGATCAACAACAACAGCTACGCGGTGTCAATACAGTCGGGGATCGATCCCCCCGATGGTCCTTTCACCCTGACCGCCGGCGGCAGCGTCGGCGTGGTACCGCCTGCCTCGAACGCCCTGTTCCGCGTACAGTACGCGCCGGTGACCGAGGGATACCATAGCGGCTTCCTGAACCTCGGCCCGGACCTGTCCTCGGTTCCCCTCAGCGGCCAGTCCAATGCTGACGTGCCCCTGTGCAGTCTCTCGTCTGCGCAGCTCGATTTCCCGCCGACACCCACCGGAGGCGGCACCTCCCTGCCGCTGACCGTGACCAATACGGGCACGGCGCCACTGATCCTGGACCCCGAGTTCAGCTGTACCACATTCACCGCCGTTACCGGGCCCGATACCCTGGAGGTAGGCGAGACCGCCGAGATGACGGTGCTCTTCCTGCCGACCTCCGTGGGGCCACATGTCTGCTCTCTCGATCTGGGCGAGAACATGTGCGCCACCGTCACCCTGACGGGCGAGGCATTCCACGGCGTACCGGTGGGCCAAACCGAGGATGTGGTCGGCGTCTATTTCGACGAGAGCTTCGAGCGCTGGTATATCTCCGACCTGGATGACAACCAGGTCTTCGAGGCCTACCTCGTGCTGAAGCAGCCGGCAATGCCCGAGGATATCAGTGGCTGGGAACTGCGCATGCTGATTCCCGAGGGCGTGTTCCTGCTGGAGACCGAGTACATCGGCAGCGGCCTGAACTTCATGGCCTGGCCGGATTTCCTGGTAGGTCTGCAATTTCCCCAGCCGGCATTACCCAACGTCCACCTGGCGACCTTCCACTTCTTCAGTATCGCCCTGGCCGATAACGCGCCGCTGGCCCTGGTACCCATCCGGAACCCGTCCATCCCCGACGCCATGGCGATATCGGCGGGAATCGAGCACCTGCTGCGACCCGTCTATCCCATTTCCGGTCAACCGGTGGTGGCCCTGCTGAATTACGATTCACCGGTGGCCGTGGAGGGTCTCGTCGCCCGTGTCACCGATCACGGCGTGGAACTGTCCTGGCCGGTGCC
>QNDV01000184.1 GCA_003646045.1 bacterium | reverse complement strand
GGGGCCAGAATCCGTCACTTCGATACGAACAGCCTCGCCCTCGGCATGGGCCGATAACCGGATGGTACCGCCGTCTGGTGTGAACTTGTGGGCATTGCCAAGCAGGTTGACCAGCACCTGGGTCACCTGGGCCGGATCCGCCAGCACGGTCGGCAGGCCGGCGACCACCTCGAGTTCCAGTTTCTGTCCCGCCGCCGCGCAGGTCTCGCTGAAATCCTCCCGGCAGGTCTCCAGGAGTTCCGGCAGGTCCAGTTCGTCCCGGTCGCAGATCATGTGTCCGGTCTCGATGGCATTGAGATCCAGCAGGTTGTCCACCAGCCCGGCCAGGCGGTTGCAGTTGCGTAAAGCCACATGCATGCAGTGCTTCTGATCCGGATTGGGTTCCCCCACCACGCCGTCATGGACCAGACCGCAGTATTCCTTGATCACCGTCAGCGGCGAGCGCAGTTCGTGTGAGGCGGCAGACAGGAAATCGCTCTTGCGGTCACTCAATTCCTGCAACCGGTTGTAGGCTCCGTTGAGCTCCCGGACCAGGCGTTCGCGCGCCAGTTGTGAACGCTTCATCTCCAGGAAGACGGCGACCTTGGAGCGGATCACGAAGGGGTCCACGGGCTTGAACAGGTAGTCCACGGCACCGGCTTCGTAGCCGGTGAATACCTGGCGCCGCTCCTTGTTGATGGCGGTGACGAAGATGATGGGCACGTGGCGGGTACGTTCGTTGCGGCGCATCAACTCGGCCACTTCGAAGCCGTTCATCTCGGGCATCTGCACGTCGAGCAGGACCAGGGCCAGGTCGGCCTCGAGCATGAGAGCCAGGGCCTCGTTGCCCGAGCCGGCGGTGATGATCTCCAGACCCGGCTGTTGCAGCAGGTGCCGCATGGACGAAAGGTTCTCCGGCCGGTCGTCGACTACCAGAATCGAGAGTTTGTCCGTGTTCGTCACGTCGTCGTGTCCTTCCCGCCGGCCCACGGCCGACGCACCACCGCTATACGGTCAACTTCTCTGCTGACGCCGATTTTCTTCCATCCGTTTCCAGAGGTGCTGCAGCCCGGCAGACTTCGGCCAGACGGGACGGCCGGACGGGCTTGGTCAGTACCGGCCACTCGTAGCCATAGGGTATATCCTGCGGGTCCCGGCACAGCAGAACACCGTTCAATCCCCGCCCCCCGGCCCGGGCCTCCTCCACACAGCAGGGACCGTCATCCGACTCGCGCAAGGCAGGGTTCAGCAGCACCACATCGATCTCCGACACCGTGCGTACCTGCTCCGTACACTCCGTCGCCGAACGGGCAATGATCACCCGTGCTCCCATGGCGTCGAGCAGATCGCTGATGGCATAGACCGCTCGCATGTCGTTGTCTGCCAGCAATATGCAACGTCCGGTGAGGGCCCCGCGCCACTGCGTGGCCAGCTCGTCGGTCGTGACGGCACCCACTGCGGCGGCAGCGTTCCGTGG
This sequence comes from bacterium, assembly GCA_003646045.1. Next base: position 4,137 of record QNDV01000184.1, on the reverse strand, counting down.
CTGGTCCCCGGTCGCCGTCGCCGTCGCCGCGATTGGCGGCACCGTTGCGGCGGGATCGAACTTGGCGCCGGACAAGGGCAGGCACAGGGTGAAGGTACTACCCTTGCCTTTCTCGCTGACGAGTTGGATGCTGCCGCCCAGCAACTCGGCCAGGCTGCGCGATATTGACAACCCCAGACCCGAACCGCCGTATCGGCGCGCGATGGAGCCGTCGCCCTGCTGGAACACCTCGAATACCCGGTCCCGGGTCTCGGTATCCATGCCGATGCCGGTGTCCCGCACGGAAAACGCCAGCCAGCCGTCGACCGAACTGGCCAGCCGGGCCGCGATCGTGGCGTCGGGCGGTCCCACGGTCAGGGTGACCGAGCCGGACTCGGTGAACTTGATGGCATTGCCCAACAGGTTCTTGAGTATCTGGCTGACCCGCAACTGGTCGGTGACTATGCGGTCCGGCATCCCGGCGGCATGGACCACCTTGAAATCCAGTTGCCGCTCCAGGGCCACGGGCCGCAGAAGGTCCTCGACCCCCGACGCAATCACCCGGGGACTCACCGGCTCGGGGTTCAATTCCAACTTGCCGGATTCCACCATGGACATGTCCAGGATGTCGTTGATGATTATCAGCAGTTCATGACCGGCCTGGTTGATGGTCTCGGCCGCCTCGATCTCGCTGCCGGCCAGGCGACCGTCGCGGTTCTCCGCCAATACCTGGGACATGATGAGCATACTGTTGATGGGCGTGCGCAGTTCATGGGACATGTTGGCCAGGAATTCGCTCTTGTACTGGTCCGAGCTGGCCAGTTGATCGTTGGTTGCCTGCAGTTCCTTCTGTTGCTGGGAAAGGACCGCTGCCTGGCGGCGCGTCTCCTCGAGCAAGCGGTGTACGCGGGCCCGCGAACGAGCCGAATCCAGCGCCATGGCCACGCTCTCGGCGCTGAGCTTCAGGAAGTCCAGGTCCTTTTCGTCCACCTTGCCCGATACGCCCAGTTCCAGCACGCCCTTGACCTGTCCCGCAAAGTGGAACGGCGACACGATCACGGCCCGCGGGGCGGAAGCTCCCAGGCCCGTGGACATCCTCAGGTGACCCGGTTCGAGATCGTTGAGGACCAGGATGCGGCGGCGCAGGGCGGCACGCCCCACTACCCCCTGTCCCATGCGGAACTCGCTGCGCAGGTCTTCCTCCCCGGCACCGAAACTCGCCGCCAATTCCAGCCTTTGTCCGGGACGCGCCAGGTAGAAGGCACCCACCGGCGCCTCGTAGTGGTCGCCGACGAATTCCAGGATCGAGGCGGCCAGGGTGCGGGGGTCCTGGTCGCCCCGCATGCGCTTGAAGAGCTCGAACTGGGAACGCTGCAACTGGAACTGGCGTGCATTGAGACGCTGGGCGCTGTCCAGCTTGGCCATCATGCCATTTAATTCGGGAAGTGTGCTCGACACCGTTACCGCCGGTTTCCCGGCCGACGGAACAGTTGCCGAGCGCTCTTTCAGTAACTCGCGCAGCAGGGCGGCGAGACCCGTGGCTTGCCGCGCCAGGACAACACCGCCGGCCAACACAACCAGCACGACGCCGCCTGCGACCAGCATGGTCACATCAGCCACCACAACACCCATGATGGACGGCACCGTCAAGAGCCTGCTCCCCACCCGTGAATCCGTTCGGCGGGGTGGTTCCCGCCGTCCAGGCTTGTTTCGGTCCACCATGGGGAATCTTGAGGAACAATCGTGCAATTTGCACCATTACGCGGCAGCAACGGAAACCGCCGACCGGTCGGTCGGCGGTTCCATCAGTGGTACACGAGGCGGGGAAGCCTCAAATGGTGGCCTTGATACCTATACCCAGCTGCTCGAGGCGACGGTAAAGGGTGCTGCGACTGACTCCCAACAAGCGGGCCGCTTCTGCGCGATTACCACCGGCCTCGGCCAGAGCCATGAGAATGGATCCCCGGCCGCCGACGCCCCGGACCAGTACAGGCAGCCCGGATCCACAATCCGAGGACGGTCCGGTTAAAGCGAGGGCTTCGCCACCGGGGGCACTGACCTCCACTCGCACCTCGCCCCGGGCCGTGAGTTGTACATGGGCCTGCCGCGCCACCATGGCCACTTCGCGAGCGTTGCCGGGCCATTCGTAACGTTCCATGAGTTCGAGACTGCCGGCGGCAAAATAATCCGACGGCCGCACCGGTCGTCCCGCGGCCTCTGTCAGGAAGTGTTGCAGCAGCGGTACCACGTCCACTACCCGCTCGCGCAGGGGCGGCAAACGCAGTTCGAGAATCTTCAGCCGGTAGTAGAGGTCGGCCCGGAAACGTCCGGCAGCCACCAGGGCATCCAGATCCGTATTCGTGGCAGCCACCAGGCGCAGGTCAACCCGGCGCTCGGCGGGGTCACCAATAGCCTGGTAGGATCCATCCTGGAGCAGGCGCAACAGTTGCGGTTGGAGTTCCAGGGGCAGATCGCCGATCTCGTCCAGGAAGAGGGTGCCGCCATCGGCACGCTCGGCAAAACCCCGGCCACCGGTAGCGGCGCCGCTGTAGGCTCCGCGTACGTGACCAAAGAACTCCCGCGCAAAAAGCCCCGGGGGAATGGCTGAAACGTTGACACAAACCAGCTCACTGCCGTGACGCGGGCTGCGGGTATGCAGACGCCGCGCGAAGAGTTCCTTGCCCGTACCCGTGGGCCCGGTGATGAGAACCGGCTCCTCGGAGTCGGCAAACGCGTCGCACAACTGGATGGCATCCCGCAGCACTGGTGAAGCATGGACGATCACGTGTTCGGGCTTCCCGCGCCGTGCGGATGGCGCCTCGGCCAGGGTCTCGACGGGACCATCGGTGCGGTGCCGGGAAACCTCTGCCAGAAGGTCGCGGGACGCACGGATCTTCCCTTCCACTTCCCCTCGCAGGTTGTGGTCGAGGGCGGACAGGGCGTGACGCCACGCCCGCTCGAGGGTCGCTTCGCGGTCCGGTTCGTTGCCCGACTCCAGTTGTGCCAAACCGATCCGTGCCTGGCAACGACGTGCCGATGCCAGTTCCAGACCGGCATCGATGTCTTCAAGAACCCGCGCTGCCTGTTCCGCGGCCGCAGCCGCTGCCTCGAGGTCACCCAGACCCAGCAGGGTCTCCGCCAGGACGCGACGCGTGGCACCCTCTTCGAATCTGTCGGACAGACGGCGGGCCAGTCCCAGGGCCCTGCTCAGCACCGGCACGGCCTCGGCCTGTCGCCCCTGGGCGGACAGGCTGGCGCCCTGGCGTCGCAGGACCTCCATGACCACATCACCCTCGGGGGCCACGGTCCGGGCCACGGCCAGGGACCGGCTGTAGTAGCGTCTAGCCTTGGCGTGTCGGCCGGATGCCGCCTGGGCGTCACCCAGGAATTCCAGGGCCAGGGCCTCTTCCCTGGCCAGACGCAGACGGGAAGCATCCTCATAGGCCGTCAGCAGGGTGACCGTCGCCGTGGCGGGATCTCCCTTGAGCAGCTGGGCATGTCCCGTGGCCAACGCAGCACGGCACAGGGGTACCGCCGCGCCGGCTCCGGACAACAGTCGCCTGGCTGCGGCTAGTTCGTTGAGGGCGGCACCGGGGCGTCCCCGCTTGTAGAGGGTGATGGCGATATTCAGCCGATTGCCCCCGGCATTGCGCTGGGCGCCCAGGACCGTGTGCCGATCAAGCGCCAAGCGGAACCAGCGCTCCGCCTCGGCGAACCGGGCCCCCTTGAGATGGAGGATCCCCAGCAGGTTGGCCGAGCGACCGCACTCGCCGTCACGGCCCAGCAGCCGGAACAGGGCATGGGCAGCCTCGGTATCCTCCCGGGCCGGCACCGGGTTGCCCAGGTGCGTATGGGCCAGGCCGCGCTGGTAGAGGTAGTCGGAAATTACCGGAGGCAATTCATCGCGGTGGTTGTCTATGAAAAGCGTGGTCTCGTGCACGACCCGGGCATACTCGCCGTGCTTGCAGGCAAAGGCCAGGCGTACGGCCTCCAGCTCCGACCAGATCCCGGAGCCGATACCGCGGGTGACCACTTCATCCTGGAGTTCGGTGAATTCATCGTGGCGATCCAGACGGAGCAGATTGCGGGCCACCAACAACGCCACCTCGCCGGGTCGCGGCTGTTCCGACCCGGGCACCAGACTCAATCCGCCGGCGG